>NZ_JBBHZM010000002.1:0-203828 GCF_049843615.1 Fictibacillus sp. Mic-4
AGGGCGGCATGGACGTCTATTGAACAGCAAAAAGTTGATACTGCCACACACCTGATTGAAATGGCACAGAAAAAAAAGAACGTTCAAGTCAAACCGAATGCAGCTCAAATCTTGCGAACGAATATCGATTGGGTTCATTCCAATCAACGTTCGACGGTCAAGCTGTTGGACCATCTCGTTTCGTTATTGCCCAAACGGGGATATTTCATCAGCTACGAGTATAAAGATGGCAGTACGGTCGATCTTTCGGTTCAATTTGATACGCTTGATGAGACTGCACAATATTTACATGATCTGACAGAATCGCCATTTATTCATGAGGCTACACTTCTTGAAGTCACTACGGCTTCATTAGAACAAGATGAAAATGATGCAGGCTCAAACACATCTACTGATCCATTCTCGGTGCTGCCGCGATATATTGCCAAATACGAACTGAACATGAACACGAACGCGCTACAAGCAAGGAAGAAAGGATGATTCGTTTGGCAAGACGCTTTAATTTAACAATAATCTTGACGATAAGCTGCCTCATTCTCTTACTTGGCTTAGTCAGCTATTTATACGTTGGGGTATACCGGCCGTTACATCATCAGTTAAACGAGGCGAAAGCGGAAGCAGCGGGTAAGGAAAAGGAATTGCAGCGATTGGAAAATAGTAAACATAAGAAAAAGAAGGTTGCTCCAATCAACATTGCTTTGTTGCAACAGGAAGTTCCCGTTAAACCGTTAGTGGATCAGTTTTTGTTGCAGTTAAAGAGAGCTGAAACCGTTTCAGGCTGCTCGATTGCAACGATGAAATTTGGAGATGGAGAAGCGGAGCAAGTGCAGCCGGATCGAAATACGGACGAAAATAATCCGCCGGCTGCTGATAGCAACAAGCCGCAATCGAGCACTGTAAATGGCGTGAATGAAGCGGTAACAACGAATGGCACGGAACAAAAGAAAACAAAGCTTGAGGGCATGCCTGAAGAGTTAAAGCAAGTCAACGTAAGCCTGGAAGTGAAAGTCCCTGATTATAACGCGTGGAAAAAGTTTCTCTCCGAGATCGAATCATCGAAAAGAATTACCTACATTACTGCAATAAAGTTTGCGGGGCCTCAAGAGTCGACCGGGATGTCTACTGCAGCGGAGCCATTAACGTACTCTGTCGAGCTCTCGGCCTTTTATTTGCCAGAACTGACGGAATTGGTTAAAGAGTTGCCAGAGTCTCATTACGATCTGCCATCCGGTAAAGAAAATCCATTATTCACTACGCCTAAAGCGCGCTAATCAATAGCAAGAGGATTTAAACCTCCTGCTATTTTTCTTGTTCTATTAACTACTTCTTTTACATACGATTTAGTAGATGATAGATAAAGGAGCGGGTTTGATTGAAGGATCAACGGCAAATTACAGTGCTTATTAATGGGCAAGATAAGCCGCTTAAAGAGACAGGAGAAGGATCCGTGAATACGGCAGAAGAATTAGCTGCATCCGTTTATTCGGATTCTGTGCCTAAAACATTCACCGCCGAGGAAGAAGGGAAAGTTCTTGATTTTCAAGCGATTCTAGAGCGGAAGTCGTCAATCGAATTTCCACAAGTGAAACAAAAAAAGAAAAAGAAAATGACATGGAGACCGGGACGGTTACCGGTAAAGAAAAAAAGCGCTCCTCGTTTTTCAAAGCAATTGCTTATGGCGGTTATAGGAGCGGTTGTCATCGGCTCAGGGTTCGGTGCCGTCCTTTTAATGTTATTTACGGGTGAACTTTCCGGGGCAAAAGGAGAAGTGACCGCAAACCTGCCAGCAAGTGGTGTTGTGCAAACTTCGAAAGTAGCCATACATGATATCGCGCTTGATTTTCATGTCGCACAGGGCGGGATTTATCAATCGAAGGAGACGGCAAACCGATTGGCGAGCAGCATTCGTGCGAAAGGATATGCCGCGACTGTTTACGAACTGGATAGCCGTTATTTTGTTTATATTGGGGTGGGAAATAATGAAGAGCAGGCAAAATCGCTCGCTGACATGTATAAAAACAATGGAATTGACGTGTACATGAAGCCGTTAAATGTGACGTATAAACAACTGAAGGCCACGAACAAGCAGGATGAAGCGTTTTTTGTGAATGGGAAAATTTTGCTTCAAAACATGATAACACTGGCGAAGGCCCCATCTTCCAGCAAGGGAAGTGAACAATCGATCCAAAAAGATTTTTCCAGCTGGAAAGATTATTTAAATCAACAGAAGGGCAGCTGGAACACAAAGCAGAAGCAAGCCGCTTTACATTATGAAAAGGATCTTGAACAGACGTTGAAACAGTTAGGAAGCAAATCAAATGGGGAAGTAAATTGGAAATTCCAACAATCTGCGTTAAACAGCCTTGTCTCCTATACGAAGCTTCTTGATACGTTGAAATAAGCTCTACCGGGTAAAAAATAAATTTTACCCGGTCGCTTTAGTTTTAAAATGAAGTTTTTATTTTCGTTTCGAATTCCTGAACTGTTAAAGCGTTTAATTCATTAAAACCGGAACCTTCAAGTGCAATCGTTTTACCACCGATAATCGGGTAAACCCCTTGCCATCCGCCAACAAGTATATACTGTTTCGTTCCTTTTAACGGTTTAAGGAATGCGATATATTCTCCTTCTGCCATTGGTCCAGGATACACTTTATTTAACGGATTTTCCGGAGCGGGTAGTGGATCAATGCCGGTCGATACGACAGAAATAATCTGTGGTCCGCTGCCTTTGATATATCTTTTCGTTTGAAAGCTTTGAACGAAATTTACAAGCTTGCCGCCTTGTACCGATTTCCCCAGCGAACGCTCCAGATGGGCTGTATTAAACCAGCCAAATGCGATGATGGTCGACTCATTCCGCAATTCTTTCAAATTTGCCATTGGCTTCGTATCGACAACAACTGTAGGAACGCCAGGTTGCCTGGCGTTTGCGTTTGTGTGAAAACCTAAAAAAATGAGCAAACAAATAACCGTTTTCAACAGTTTCATAACGAATCACCTCTTTTTCTATTGTTCATAACCATCAGTGCCATTATGTATTACAAAGTGGTTACAATTGAAAAAAATTAGTCATAAACTGGCGGAAAATGACGAAAGACTAAAAGAAGCAATTTAACGATACAAATTATTGTCTAATTTTAGGGGATTTGATATGCTAAAGGTAAGCCCTTTTCAATTAGACATGATGTAATAACGTTTAAAAGGAGATAATTTTTTCCTCAATCCTTTTAAACAACTTCTAAAAAAGGGTGAGATTTCATGCCAAACCTCATTTTAGCCTCTTCTTCTCCTCGGAGAAAAGAACTTCTATCTATGGCCGATTTTCTATTTGAAGTGATTCCAAGCCGTATTGAAGAGGTCATGGATCCTACTTTATCCCCGGACAAACTCGTTTGTTCACTTGCCGAACAAAAAGCCAGAGATGTGTTTGAGTCCCATCCGGAATGTGTCGTTTTAGGTGCGGATACGATTGTCGTCTTTGGCGGCCAAATGCTTGGAAAGCCGAAAGACCGGGAAGAAGCGATAGCAATACTTACAATGTTATCCGGACAAACCCACTCGGTTTATACGGGCAATTGCATCATTTCAAAAGACAAGATCAGTTTGTTTTCCGACCGGACGGAAGTTACTTTTTGGCCATTAACGGAAAAAGAAATTTTGCACTATGTGAATAGCGGAGAACCAATGGATAAAGCGGGAGGATACGGCATTCAAGGAAGAGGTGCGACTCTCGTTCAATCGATCAACGGCGATTTTTACAATGTGATGGGGCTACCAATCTCGAAGGTTGTTCGAGAACTTGAATCGTTTGGTATCAGCGCAGTCAGTCAAAGAGATATCAAATAAGGAGGAAAGACGTAAGTGGAAAGTACACCGCTTATGATTCGAGATTATCCCGCCCATGAAAGACCGCGTGAAAGAATGCTAAATGAAGGCCCTGAAGCATTATCGAATCAAGAGTTGCTTGCGATATTGCTAAGGACTGGAACAAAGAAGGAATCGGTTTTGCATCTGGCAAACCGAATCGTTCAACATTTTGAAGGATTGCGTATGTTGAAAAATGCGACGATTGGGGAATTAAAAGAAATTAATGGCATTGGTGATGTAAAAGCGGTAGAATTAATAGCGGCAATTGAACTTGGAAGAAGAATTAGCCGGCTTCAATTTGATGAACGTTATGCCATTCGTTCACCGGAAGATGGCGCCAATTATTTAATGGATGAACTTCGCTTTCTTGAACAAGAACATTTCGTCTGTCTCTACTTAAATACGAAAAACCAGGTCATTCACAAGAAAACGATTTTTATTGGCAGTTTGAATTCTTCTATTGTTCATCCGCGGGAAGTATTTAAAGAAGGAATTCGCCGGTCCGCTGCGTCATTGATTTGTTTTCACAATCATCCAAGCGGCGATCCCTCGCCAAGCAGTGAAGATATAGATGTGACAAAGCGATTGGTCGAGTGCGGAAAGA
The DNA here is from genome assembly GCF_049843615.1 of Fictibacillus sp. Mic-4. Taxonomy (NCBI): domain Bacteria; kingdom Bacillati; phylum Bacillota; class Bacilli; order Caryophanales; family Fictibacillaceae; genus Fictibacillus; species Fictibacillus sp. Mic-4. The sequence continues at coordinate 4,474 of NZ_JBBHZM010000002.1, forward strand.
TTCTCGGAATCGAAATGCTCGATCATATTATTATCGGTGATCGAAAATATGTCAGTTTAAAAGAAAAAGGGTATGTTTAACATTGTCTTTTTTGCCCCGCTTGTCGTATAATCATATTTATGAGTTTTGCTTGATATGAAAGGAGTTTACATAAATGTTTGGTGGATTTTCAAAAGACTTAGGGATTGACTTAGGAACAGCAAACACCCTTGTATACGTGAAGGGGAAGGGTGTTGTTGTGCGTGAACCTTCCGTTGTTGCGCTGCGTACAGATACAGGATCAATTGAAGCTGTAGGTAATGCCGCAAAAAATATGATCGGGCGTACACCCGGAAACATCGTTGCAGTAAGACCGATGAAAGACGGGGTTATTGCAGATTTTGAAACGACAGCTACAATGATGAAATATTTTATTCAACAGGCGCAAAAGAACCGTTCGGTGTTTGCTAGAAAACCAAACGTTATGGTATGTGTGCCTTCAGGCATTACAGCTGTTGAAAAGCGTGCCGTAGAAGATGCGACAAAACAGGCCGGGGCAAGAGAGGCTTTTACCATTGAAGAACCTTTTGCAGCCGCGATCGGAGCGGATCTTCCTGTTTGGGAACCGACCGGAAGCATGGTTGTTGATATTGGCGGTGGAACGACTGAAGTTGCAATCATTTCTCTTGGTGGAATTGTAACGAGCCAATCGATCCGAGTCGCCGGTGATGAAATGGACGACGCGATTATTCAATATATTAAAAAGACGTACAATTTAATGATTGGGGAACGTACAGCTGAGACATTGAAACTTGAGATCGGTTCCGCCGGTTCGGCTGAAGGTGTACAAGATATGGATATCCGTGGGCGAGATTTGTTGACGGGTCTGCCGAAAACGATTACGATTACAGCTGAAGAAGTTTCCGGTGCACTTCGTGACACGGTAAACAGCATTATGGATGCGGTTAAAGTGACGCTTGAGAAGACTCCTCCGGAACTTGCGGCTGACATTATGGACCGAGGCATTGTATTGACAGGTGGCGGGGCGCTCTTGCGTAACCTTGATAAAGTGATTAGCGAAGAAACGAAAATGCCTGTCATTGTTGCAGAAAATGCCCTTGACTGTGTAGCGATCGGAACAGGCCGCGCGCTTGAGAACTTACACCTTTTCCACTCTAAAGCGGGGATTACCGCACGTAAATCAAAGGTTTAAGAAGGTGTTAAATCATGCCACAGTTTTTTTCCAATAAGCGGCTTATTATTCTTCTCGTAAGTATTATTATTTTAGTGGCACTGATTGGTTTTTCAATGAAAGATCGTGAAGAATTAACATGGCCGGAGAAATTTTTAAAAGATACGGTAGGATTCACCCAATCTATCTTTTATAAACCCGCTAACTTAGTAGCGGGTTTCTTTGAGAATATCGGTGAAATGAAAAATATGTATCATGAAAACAAGCTCTTGAAAGCTAAATTGGACGAATATGCCCAGATGGCTGTCGATGTCAAACGATTGAATAAGGAAAATAAAGACCTCAGAAAGCAGCTAGGGATTCAAGGAGATCTCTCAGACTATAAGGTGAGACAGGCGACCGTCATTGGCCGCTCCCCTGATAAATGGAATAAATTTATTTTCATTGATAAAGGGTCAAATGCCGGTGTTCAGCCGAAAATGGCCGTTCGGACGACGGAAGGATTCATTGGCAAAGTTGTTAAGGTTGGAGCGTTTTATTCAACCGTCCAACTGATAAGCGATAACGATCGAACCAACCGCGTTTCCGCCATTGTTCAAGGAAACAAACGTGTTTTTGGTACAATTGAAGGCTATGATGACAAAAAACGAAGATTGCTTTTAAAGAAGATCCCGATTGAAGCGAAAGTTAAAAAAGGGCAAAAAGTCGTGACGAGCGGATTGGGCGAAGTGTTCCCAAGCGGTTTATTGATCGGGGAAGTAACCGATGTGAAACCGGACGAATATGGCTTGACCAAAACGGCTTATGTAAAGCCTGCAGCTGATTTGTACGATCTCGACCATGTGATGATTTTAGATCGAACAGCGCAAAAGTTAGATGAAAACGTGTTGAACGAGAAGGGGGAAGAATAATGTACCGCATTCTTCTTCCTTTTCTTACCTATATTGCTTTTGTTTTTGAAAGTACCGTAATGCAAGTCGTTAATCCCAAACAGGATTGGGGAATTCTATTAATCCCTCATTTTTCACTCGTAATCATTATTTTCGTAGCGAGTTATTTAAAGCCTTCTTATGGGATTGTTTACGGATTAATATTTGGGTTGTTAACTGATTTAATGTACACAGATTTAATCGGCATTTACATGTTTTCAACCGCACTGGTCGCTTATATTACCGCGGTTTTATCCAGATTTTTGTTTGGGAATCTATTTGTAACGCTCGTTCTTACGATATTAGGTGTTGCCGTGCTTGAGTTTTTAGTTTATGGGCTTAATACTTTAGTTGGGGTTGCAAATGAGAGTGTCGATCTTTTTCTTTATAATCGACTAATCTCAACTCTCATTTTAAACGGAGTATTTGCGATACTCATTTATTATCCACTCCTTAAATTTTTGCGAAAAATGAAAGATAGCATCGGTGAAAATTAGGTGTGCAGAAGGTTTTTTAACATTTTCGTCGAATGTTAACATGTTGAGGTGAACGATAGGATGCAAAAACAACTCCAACATCATGTAACCATTAAAGGAACGAAAGATGGCCTCACTTTGCTCTTGGATGATACATGTTCGTTCGGGCAGCTCGTTGAAGAGCTTGAAAATAAATTATCGGCGGACCATGGTCAATTATTTAACGGGCCGCTTATTACTGTAAGGGTAAAAACGGGGAATCGCTATTTAACGGATGAACAGTGTGATACCATTCGCGAAATTATTGGTCAGAAGAAAAATTTACTTGTCGATCAATTTGAATCGAATGTCATTACGAAGGCCGAAGCCGAAGAAATGAAAAAAGATGCTACAGTCGTCACCGTTTCAAAAGTGATTCGTTCCGGCCAGGTTTTAAGCGTACAGGGGGATCTCCTTTTAATCGGAGATGTCAACCCGGGAGGTATGATTAAGGCGACGGGAAATATATTCGTGTTAGGAGCGCTCAATGGGATGGCCCATGGCGGATGCACCGGTAACAGGCAGGCAGTTATCGCGGCATCCCTCATGAAACCATCACAGCTTCGGATTGCAGAGTTGATTAATCGGGCACCGGATCATTATGACGAAGCAGGTCACGAAATGGAATGTGCTTATATTCCTGATGATGACGAGCGCATTGTAATTGAACGATTAAGTATCGTACATAAAATCAGACCCAATTTGAATCGTTTGTAGCGGATGGACTTCGCATTCATATAGAAAGGGGAATAAAGCATGGGAGAGGCAATCGTTATTACGTCTGGAAAAGGTGGAGTTGGCAAGACGACAACTTCTGCTAATATTGGTACATCTCTTGCCCTTTCAGGCAAAAAAGTTTGTTTAGTGGATACAGATATCGGTCTTCGCAATCTTGATGTGTTAATGGGTCTGGAAAACCGAATTATTTATGATCTCGTTGATGTTGTGGAGGGACGCTGCAAGCTTCATCAAGCTTTAATTAAAGATAAACGTTTTGAATGCCTGTATTTGCTTCCAGCTGCACAAACAAAGGATAAATCGTCCGTTCAGCCTGAGCAAATGAAACAAATTATTCAAGAATTAAAGCAAGATTATGATTATATCATTATTGACTGTCCTGCCGGAATTGAACAGGGATTCAAAAACGCGGTTGCCGGTGCGGATAAGTCGATTGTTGTGACCAATCCTGAAACAGCATCTGTTCGTGATGCGGACCGGATTATCGGGCTCCTGGAACAAGAAGATGTTGAGCCACCGAAGCTCATTGTGAACCGCGTACGAAGCAATTTGATGAAAAGCGGGGACAGCCTCGATGTCGATGAAATCGTCTCCATTTTAGCGATTGAATTAATCGGAGTTGTTGTCGATGACGAAAATGTCATTAAAGCAGCAAATAAAGGAGAGCCAATTGCGTTAAATCCAAATAGCAAAGCATCGATCGCCTACCGCAACATCGCAAGGCGGATATTGGGCGAATCGGTTCCTTTGACGCCAATTGAAGAGGAAAAAGGCTTCTTTTCTAAGATTAAGATGCTATTAGGAATGAAGTAAGAAACGGAGGGGAATTCCAATTTCTCTCCGTTTTTTTTGTAATAACTTCTCCGGACAAGTCATAGGATGAGGTAAATACTTTATGGACGGGGGGGTTGCCGGTCGTGAGAAATCGTGCTGATGAAATACGACAGCGCTACAGGGATCGAATAAAATCAAGTTCAGTAGTCGAAAATCATTATTCATATCCAAAAAACATTCATTTCGAAGAAGATGATGATCAAGAAAAAAAGAAACATCCGCTTTTTCATTTTCCATTCTTCTTATTTCAAATACTCGTTTCTATTTGTTTGTTTTTAGCAGTGGGGATTGCATTTAAAAATCATAATGATGAGGCCATAAAAGCACAGCGATTTGTGAAGAAATTATATAACGAGGAATTTCAATTTGCGTCCGTGAAAAAATGGTATGAAAACCAGTTTGGAAAACCACTTGCTCTTTTTCCGGATAAACAAAAGACATCGACATCCAACGATAAGACGAAATTGGCAAAGAAAAATGATTTTTCTGTACCAGTTAACGGAAGAGTATATGAAAGCTTCCAAAAAAACGGAAAGGGTATTTTAATTGAAACGGGCAAAAATTCAAATGTTGATACGTTGAAAGATGGCTATGTTACGTTTGTTGGCGATAAAGGGAATTTAGGGAAAACAGTCATCATCCAGCATAGCGATGGAGAAGAATCGTGGTATGGAATGCTTGATAGTGTGAATCGCCAGATTAAACTGTACAGCTACATTAAAAGCGGCATAACGCTTGGAAAAGTGACGCCAAATAAAGATGGGAAAACGGGTACGTATTATTTAGCGATTAAAAAAGGAGATGAATTCATCGATCCAAGCAAGGTGATCAATTTTGAATAATTTCTTTTTTTCTTATTTAAAAAAGGTGAAAATTAATCCTTTATTCTGGCTTGTCATCGGGCTTGCGCTAATGACTGGCCACTTTCGGCAAATGATTCTTTTGTTTCTGATTGTTTTTTTTCATGAGATGGGTCATTTTATGGGGGCTCATCTTTTTCAATGGCGAATTAAAAAAGTAGAATTGCTGCCATTTGGGGGCGTCGCGGAAGTAGATGAACACGGAAATCGGCCTTTTCAAGAAGAGTTTATCATTACTATTCTCGGACCCTTGCAGCACATATGGATGATTGGGGTATCCTTTCTTTTATGGCATTTTGGCGTTTGGACGAATAGCGAACATGAATGGTTCCTCCACATGAATATGACAATCGTTTGTTTTAATTTATTACCGATTATGCCACTCGATGGCGGGAAACTGCTTTTTATTTTCTTTGCCCGCTATCTCCCTTTTAAAAGAGCGCATTCTCTATTTCTTATCGTTTCATTTCTTTTTTTGCTTCTCTTTTTCATCGTGTTCGTTTCACGCAATCCGCTTCACTTAAATTCATGGATCATTTTTATTTTTTTAGTCATTACCCATTTTTTCGAATGGAAGCAGCGCCCTTATGTATTTATGCGTTTTCTGATGGAACGAATTTATCACGCTTCTTCTTCCTCACGTAAAGAAAAAAAGCTTATTTATGTTGATCGGAATACCATTGTTTCTGATGTTCTTGCCCTGTTTCAAAAAGGGGTTTACCATGTGATCATCATAAAAGAGCCGCTTCGAAAAAAAGAGATTGAAGAAAAGCAATTGTTAGATGTCTATTTTGCTTCCAATCAAGTGCAATGTGCGATCGGCCGCCTTTTTCGATAAACGAAAAAGAGGGGTCTTTCTTTGTATTGGTCTGTTCGGCCGGAATGTTTTATTATGATAAAATAAAAGCAGTATGATTGAAGTGAGGTCTTGAAGTTTGGATATAAAAATTATTATCGATGCCCGAATGATTGAAAAGCGGATCGCTATATTGGAAAATGGCAAGCTGGTTGATTTAAAGATAGAACGGCCAAGCAGTCAGCCGATGCCAGGCTCCATCTATAAAGGGCGAGTGACAAAGGTGTTGCCCGGTATGCAGGCGGCCTTTGTCGACATTGGAACGGAAAAAAACGGATTTATTCATCGCGATGATTTAGTTTCTTTTCAACGATCTTCTTATGATCATGGAAAAAAACAGCAAATGAACATTTCATCGTTTGTTAAAGAAGGGGAAGAACTGCTCGTACAAGTCGTGAAAGAGGAGTTTGGCACAAAAGGCGCGAAACTGACGGGAATGCTTTCGATTCCAGGCCGTCATCTTGTTTACTTGCCTAAATCCGCCCATGTAGGGGTTTCAAAGAAAATAAAAAGCAGCGATGAACGGGAAAAGTGGCGGGAAATCGGCCAAAAGTGGGTCGGAGATGAAGACGGGATGATTTTTCGGACATCAAGCGAAGGACAGAATGACAAAGCGCTGAAAATAGAATATGATCATTTAGCCCGGCAATATGAAGCGATCATTCAACAGGTGGAAGCGGCAAAATGCCCATCCCTTATTCATCAAGAAAATAATTGGTATGAGCGGATTGGCCGTTACATCGTCACTAAATCCGTTGAAGAAATAATTATAGATGATCGTGATGGATATGAAACATTATTGAAATGGGCAGAAAATGCCTCCGGCTTGAAAGAAAAAATAAAATTATATACAGGGAAAGAAAATATTTTTGCTCATTATGCTATTGAAAGTGAAATTGAAAAAGCCTTATGGCCTCACGTCTGGTTAAAAAATGGCGCTTCATTGCGAATTGATCATACGGAAGCGTTAACCGTCATCGATGTCAATACGGATAAATACATAGGAAGAACGAACAGACAGGAAACCGTGTTAAATACAAATTTGCTTGCAGCAGAAGAGATCGCCAGGCAGCTCCGTCTTCGTGACATTAGCGGTATGATTGTAATTGATTTTATTACAATGAAGGAAAAAGAAGATCAGAGCAAAGTCATCGCCGCTTTAAAAAGATGGCTAACGAATGATCCAATGACAACGGTGATTTACGGTTTTACCGCAATGGGTGTCCTTGAACTTACGAGGAAGAAGGAAAGGCGCCCGCTATATGATGTATTATCAAGTAAATGCCCTGTCTGTTCGGGGACGGGTCATGTTCTTTCGGCGGAAACTATAGCGTATCAACTCGAACGTGCCTTATGGGAGCGGCGCTTTATGGATGAGGAAGGAATCTGGATAGAATGCTCGGGGCAAGTGGCAGGGCTCCTTAAAGAAAAGTATGGTGAAGAGCTAAATGAGCTCGAAAATATATTAAATTATAAAATCACGATGACAGAGACGGAATATCCTTATGCGAAATTTGAAATTCGTCATGTCGGCACAATCGATGAAATACAAAAAAGAATCAACCGATATCATTGACAATCATGGATCAAACGTGGTATGATTCTTCCGTTAGTGTTTTTGGAGCACCCGCTCCAACCGCGCAGATCAGGTTTTAAGCATTGATGCACCTGTGATGGCGAGTCTGAGTTTAAGAGGAGGTGCACATCGATGTACGCAATTATTCAAACGGGTGGTAAACAACTTAAAGTTGAAGAAGGTCAAGCAATTTACGTTGAGAAGCTTGATGTTGAAGCCGGCGAAACTGTAACATTTGAAGATGTTCTTATGATTGGCGGAGACAACCTTAAAGTAGGTTCTCCTTTAGTGGAAGGTGCGACTGTAACTGGCAAAGTTGAAAAGCATGGTCGCGAAAAGAAAGTGATCGTTTACAAGTTTAAAGCGAAGAAAAACTATCGCCGCAAACAAGGTCACCGTCAACCGTACACTAAAGTTGTAATCGAAAAAATCAACGGTTAATTCCAATGATTAAAGTTTCGATTATTCGAAATCAAAATGGCGTTATCCGCTCCTTTATAATGAAAGGACATGCGGAGTCCGGACCCTATGGACAAGACCTTGTCTGTGCTGGAGCATCTGCTGTGTCATTCGGAACGATTAATGCTATTGAAGAGCTCTGTCAGTTTACTCCGGATGTAGAAACACGCGAAGATGGCGGTTTCTTGCGGATGGATTTACCTGATATGGCTTGCGATGAACCTTTTCGTAAAGCCCAGGTTTTATTAGAAGGTATGATCGTATCGTTAAAGACGATAGAACGTGACTATAGTCAATATATTCAAGTCAATGAAGAAAAAAAGCGGATTTGACCGCTGAAGATACTCAAATAGCAGGAGGTGGAACAAATGCTTAAATTGAATCTTCAATACTTCGCATCTAAAAAAGGTGTTGGTAGCACAAAGAACGGTCGTGACTCCATCTCTAAGCGTCTTGGTGCGAAACGTGCAGACGGACAATTTGTAACAGGTGGTTCTATTCTTTACCGTCAACGCGGTACGAAAATCTACCCTGGAACAAATGTAGGTAAAGGCGGAGACGATACTCTTTTCGCGAAGGTAGACGGTGTCGTTCGTTTCGAACGTCTTGGTCGAGATCGTAAAAAAGTAAGCGTATATCCAATCGCAAACGAAGCGTAAGGAATTTAGCTCTAACCTGATTGGTTAGGGCTTTTTATTTTTTAAGACTTAATAAGCAATTCATGAGAAGAGGGACAATATGGCTAAAAAATGGACGACAGTTGAAGTTTTGCGCCATGCGAGACATGACTGGATGAATGATCTCCAATTAATTAAAGCGAATTTGTCATTAAATCGAATCGAGAGGGCAAATGAAATTATTGATGAGATTATTCGTTCCGCCAGAAATGAATCCAACGTAATGAATTTGAACACACCGGAGCTTTTCGAGTATTTAATTACATTTAATTGGAGCAAACATCCGATTGACTTAAAATTCCAAGTGGATGGAAAAGTCAGGGATTTGCATACATACGAAGAAACATTGCTAAATGGATGCCGGTTGATTTTGTCTTTACTTAATAGCCATGCAAGTATGAAGACGGAAAATAAAATTCGATTAACGATAGCGACTGATCCACTCCTCCTATCGTTTCATTTTACGGGTGGCATAGAGAACCGTGAAATGATGGAAGATGCCCTGGAAGATTTCAAAAAAACACATAAAACGTTTTCCATTATCGAAAGCTATATTCGTCAAGATGAATTGTTTTTGAGTCTAACGTTTGTCGATTAAAAACATATATAGTTTTACAGAAAAGAGGTGAGGAACATGTTTGTCGATCAAGTCAGAGTATTTGTCAAGGGCGGTGACGGAGGAAATGGCATGGTTGCGTTTCGTCGCGAAAAATACGTTCCAAACGGAGGTCCTGCAGGAGGCGATGGCGGACGTGGAGCAAACGTTATTTTTGAAGTTGAAGAAGGGCTCCGTACGTTAATGGACTTTCGCTACAATCGCCATTTTAAAGCTCCCCGGGGCGAACATGGAATGTCAAAAGGGATGCATGGAAAAAATGCGGAGGATATGATCGTTAAAGTGCCTCCGGGTACCGTTGTTACAGATGCGGAAACAGGACAGGTCATCGCCGACCTGGTTCATCATGGCCAGCGCGCCATCATCGCAAAAGGCGGCCGTGGCGGAAGAGGAAATACCCGTTTTGCGACGCCGGCTAACCCGGCTCCTGAAATTGCCGAAAATGGAGAGCCCGGTGAAGAAAAAGAAGTCGTTCTCGAGCTTAAGGTTTTAGCAGATGTCGGACTTGTCGGCTTTCCGAGTGTAGGAAAATCAACACTATTGTCCGTTGTCTCAGCTGCGAAACCGAAAATCGCCGCATATCATTTTACGACGATCACACCAAATCTTGGCGTAGTCGCGGTAGAAGATGGCAGAAGCTTTGTCATGGCCGACCTTCCGGGATTAATTGAAGGCGCCCATCAGGGAGTGGGCCTCGGTCACCAATTTTTGCGGCATATTGAAAGAACGAGGGTTATTCTTCATGTGATTGATATGTCCGGCATGGAAGGCCGGGATCCTTTTGACGATTATGTGAAAATCAATCAAGAATTAAAAGAATATAACCTGCGCCTGACAGAAAGGCCGCAAATTGTTGTCGCCAATAAAATGGATATTCCGGGAGCGGAAGAAAACTTAGAGCGTTTTAAAGAGCAATTAAAAGAAGAAGTGCCGGTTTTCCCGATTTCCGCTGTAACGCGAGAAGGCTTGCGCGAAGTGTTATTTGCTACAGCTGACCTATTGGAGGAAACACCTGAATTTCCGCTTATTCATGAAGAGAAAGAAGGGACGAATCGAGTCGTTTACAAGCATGAAAAAGAAGAAGCAGGGTTTTACATTACAAGAGACCCTGACGGCACCTTCGTTTTAAATGGCCCGAAAATTGAAAAACTGTTTAAAATGACGGATTTCTCCCGGGATGAATCGGTTAAACGTTTTGCAAGGCAAATGCGGTCACTCGGTGTTGATGAAGCATTGCGTGAAAGAGGCGCCGAGAATGGTGACACGATACGAATCTTAAAATATGAATTTGAATTTATTGAATAGATTGCACATTTGTGCAGTCTATTTGTCTTTTTGAGATAGACATTTTTGACCGAAATCGTTTATACTAAGGGTGAAGAATGATGGGGGTTAAAAATGATGAAGGAACACCAATTTTACATGGTTCGAGAAGATGTTTTGTCGGAATCGATGCAAAAGGCATTGGAGGCAAAATCGTTAATTGAAAGAGGAAAAGTGAAAACGGTTGCAGAAGCGGCTGCGCAGGTTGGTTTAAGCCGCAGTGCGTTTTATAAATACCGCGACGGAATCTTCCCTTTCCATACGATGGTGAGGGAAAAGATCATTACATTGTTCATTAATTTAGAAGACCGCTCAGGTGCACTATCCAGCCTGCTAACGGTAGTGGCCAGCATGGGATGCAATGTTCTTACAATTAATCAAACCATTCCGCTTCAAGGAAGGGCGAATGTCACCTTAACAATCGAAACAAATGCATTAAAAGGTGAAATTAATGACCTGTTAACAACGCTGAAAAAAATGGAAGCCGTTGAACGAGTTGAAGTGATTGGCTCAGGGGCATAAAAAAGAAGCTGAAATACAGCCTCTTTTTTATGCCCTTTGTTCTCATCAGCTTTGTTCAAACAAGTAGCCTTTTATCCTTAATGCCTCGCATACTGCATCCAGTTGCTTTTTGGAAGGTGCCTCAAGCGTATGGAGGTGGATGCCCTCTGTCAATACGCTTAAAAGAACGGCATTGGTTTCTTTTAAGCGTTCCATGAAATCTTCCACTTCCTTCCGGTTGCTTAACATAAGAGAGGCTGTTAAATCTCCGTATATCGGATGTTCAACCATTACATCTTTTACCGTTACGCCATGATCGACGATCGTGAAAAGCTCATCTTTTGTTTGCCCGGGTGTATGAATGGAGGCGATAACTTGAATGTATGGTTTATCCTTCGGTTCGTTCTTTATATAGACATACCCTTGTGAAGTAGCGATAATCGGCTCCTTTTTCGCTTTTAAAAGAGATATGTCCTGGACAATCACTTGTCTTGATACATTCGTTTTGGAAGCTAATTCGCTTCCTTTAAGAGGCTTGTCGCTTTCTTTAAGCCATTTTAAAAGTAGCGACCGCCTGTCCTCTCCTAAAATCTTTTCTTCTTTCAATGAATGGTCAACTCCTTTTCGCTAAATAACTTTGAGCTATATCTTGAAATGCTTGTGTGACCACTTCTATATCTTCTTTCGTCGTTTGCCATCCGAGTGTCATTCTAATGAGTTCGCGTGCCTCGTCAGGTGTTCTTCCGATCGCTAGAAGAGAGGGGGAAGGGTTTTGTTTCCCGACCTGGCATGCAGAACCGGTTGAGACGGCAATTTGGCGCCGGTTTAATTCAAGCATAGCAAGCTGCCCTTCCATTCCTATAATTCGAATCGGAATATAGTGAGGTAACGAATAGTCGTTATGCCCTTCATAAAAAAATAGCTCGTCTCTATCCATTATACGCGATAAAAAATAGGAGCGCAGTTTTTCAACATGAGTTTGCCATTCCTTCATCTTAGCCACCATCGATTGGGCAGCGGTTACGAAAGAGACGATTCCCGGTGTATTGAGCGTTCCGGGACGCATCCCTTTTTCATGGGTAACCCCGGAAAGAAACGGCCGACTGGAACGTTCAGGTGAAATATAAAGCGCCCCAACCCCTTTTGGTCCGTAAATTTTATGAGCGGAGAGAGTGATGGCATCCAGATTCATTTTTCTTACATCTAATGGAATCTTTCCGAACGTTTGGACACAGTCGCTATGAAACAATATGCCTTGTTCTTTTAAAAAGCGTCCGATTTCTTCAAGAGGTTGGATCGTTCCAATTTCACTGTTTCCATGATGAATTGTGACTAGAATTGAATCTTCACGCAAGTGCTTCCTTACTTCCGAAAGAGAAACACGCCCATCTGAACCAACATTGATATAGGTCACATCAAAACCTTGATCTTGTAAATAGCCAAGTGTATGTTTAACCGAGCTATGTTCAAGGTGGGTACTGATGATATGTCTTCCCTTATGTTGATAGCCGCGAACAAGGCTCGTAATCGCCAGGAAGTTTCCTTCTGAGCCGCCGCTTGTAAACGTAATTCCTTCCGACGTGCCGCCAAAACAGCCCGCGAGTTCCCTTCTTGCATATTCTACTAAGTCATGAGCCTTTGTTCCGATATTGTGAAGGCTTTCTGTATTTCCAAAAAAGTTTTTCGCAGTTTGAGTGTATGCATTAAGGGCTTCTTCTGACATTGGCGTCGTCGCAGCATAATCTAAATAAATCATTTTTCATCCTCTTTTCTTAAACGATGGAATTTCCAACCTTTCTTAAAAAAACTCTTGTCATAAGTTTAAATCTGTGTAAAGATAAGTGTCAAGACAGGTGTTAACTAAACCAAAAATTGGTGGTGGGATAGGCATGAATGTAACTCAAAGTGATGTACTCATCATCGGCTCTGGTGTTGCCGGTTTAATGGCAGCAGATTTTTTGCGTACGAAATTAAATGTGACAATTATCACAAAGTCAACCTTTCAACAAAGCAATTCGTATTATGCACAAGGGGGCATATCAGCTTCCATTGATCCGAATGACCATTGGACCGATCATTTTCTCGATACGATAACAGCAGGATGTTTTCATAATGAAGCAACGTTAACAGAGTTATTAGTCCAGGAAGCACCGGATATTATCGAACGGCTTGTTTCGATCGGCGTTCCTTTTGATAAAACCGCGAGTGGCGGTCTTTCTCTCGGCAGGGAAGGGGGGCACCGCTATCCGCGAATCGTCCATGCCGGCGGGGACCAGACCGGCGCTTTTATCGTCAAGACGCTCTACGATCGGCTCAGGAAAAGCATAAGAATAGAAGAACACGAATTTGCTGGTGACTTGATCATACAGGATGGCAAATGTATCGGTGTTTGGACAAAAAATAAAGATGACAATATTCATTTTTACTATGCCAAACATATTATTTTGGCAACCGGGGGGATGGCCGGATTATATGAAGTGACGTCCAATGACGAAACGATTACCGGGGACGGGATAGCAATGGCTTATCGAGCCGGTGCAGCTTTATCAGATTTAGAATTTGTCCAGTTCCATCCGACGATGCTTTATTCTCAAGGAAAAGTGCACGGTCTTGTTTCTGAAGCGGTTCGCGGGGAAGGTGCACGTCTTGTGACGGAAGATGGGACGCCAATTATGGAAGGGAGGCACCCTCTTGAAGACTTAGCTCCACGCGATATCGTGGCGCGGGCGATATTCGAAAAAATGGAAGAAGGTTTGCCCGTATATCTTGATATTACAGCGGTGAAAGATTTCACAACGCGATTTCCTTCGATTACAAAACTTTGTGAAAAAGCTAACATACCGATTGAAAACGGACGTATTCCCATTAAGCCAGGGGCCCATTTTTCGATGGGCGGTGTCATAACCGATGAATGGGGAGAAACATCGATTCCGCATTTGTACGCGATCGGAGAAGTCGCACGCACAGGGGTTCACGGCGCAAATCGGCTCGCAAGTAATTCACTGTTAGAAGGAATGGTATTTGCCAAACGGACGGCAACGCATATTTTATCTGCTGATTGTGACATGGCACAACCGGTTTATACGATTCCATCAACGTATTCGCCATTAATTCTTCCTGATAAATTGGCGATTAAAAAGACAATGGGCGAAAAGGCTGGCATCGTTCGTCATCCCGTAGAATTAAAAGAAGCGATTTCATGGTTTGAAAGCTTTGACTTTAGTAAATGTAATATGTTTTGTTCGACCTATGATCTTGAAGTGATCAATATGCTTACTGTCGGATGGCTTACTGCAACATCGGCACTTATGCGGACGGAAAGCAGAGGTGGGCATTATAGGAGCGATTACCCTGTTCCAAATGATCAAGAATGGCTGAAACGACAACTGATTAGAAAGAAGGTTAACGATGAATACGTTACAAGTGAAAAAGAAATTGCAAGAGTTCTTTCTTGAAGATATAGGAGAAGGCGATTTAACAAGCTCCACCCTTTTTTCCGAAAATGATTGGGCGGAGGGCCGGTTGATCGCCAAACAAAAAGGAGTGTTTTGCGGAGTTGACGTTTTAGGTGAAGGTTATCGCCTGCTTGATGACCGCTTTGAAATCACTCCATTCATAAAAGACGGAGATCCAATAGAAGAAGGACAGTTGCTCGCACTAGTAAAAGGGCCGGTTCAGGCTTTGCTCACGGGAGAACGTGTCATTTTAAACTTAATACAACGGATGTCAGGTGTGGCAACATTGACAAAAATAGCGGTTGATACCGTAAATAGTGAGCATACAAGAATTTGTGATACGAGAAAGACGACGCCAGGTCTTCGAATGTTTGAAAAATATGCGGTCACATGCGGAGGCGGCTTCAATCACCGATTGGGACTATATGATGGCGTCATGATTAAAGATAATCATATTGCGCACACGGGAAGCATTACAAATGCCGTTTGCCAGGTGAAAGAAAAATTAGGACACATGGTGAAAATTTTAGTCGAAACAGAAAAAAGAGAACAAGTTGAAGAAGCTGTCCAGGCCGGGGCAGATGTCATCATGTTTGATAACCGTTCTCCGGAAGAAATTAAAGAATTTATAAAGCTTGTACCTGAATCGATTATGACAGAAGCATCCGGAGGAATTACGCTTTCAAATTTGGCCGAGTATGGAAAAACGGGTGTTGATTATATTTCCTTAGGAATGTTAACCCATTCAGCTGTTTCGCTTGATATTAGTTTAAATATAAGTGGAGGAATGAAAGATGAGCGTATTGGAAGCTTTTCAACTTAAATCCAGTCTTCCTGACAACTATCTCTCAATGAATAATCGCCAGATGGAAGAGCGGGTACGAGAAATTAAAGAATTGTTCGGTGCACGTTTATATATTCCGGGCCACCATTATCAAAAAGATGAAGTGATTCAATTTGCCGATGCTACGGGAGATTCACTTCAACTTGCACAACTTGCCGCTCAAAATAAGGAAGCCGAGTATATTGTCTTTTGTGGCGTTCATTTTATGGCAGAAACGGCGGATATTTTAACTGAAGAGAGGCAAAAGGTCATTCTTCCGGATATGCGGGCGGGCTGTTCAATGGCCGATATGGCGGACATTTATCAAACCGAACGGGCGTGGGAAAAGCTGCAAACCCTTTTTGGCGACACAATTTTACCATTGACATATGTCAATTCAACAGCGGCTATTAAAGCGTTTTGCGGAAAACATGGCGGTGCAACGGTCACTTCTTCGAATGCGGAGAAAATGGTTCGGTGGGCATTCACCCAGCAAGAACGCATCTTATTTTTGCCAGATCAGCATCTTGGAAGAAATACCGCTTATCAAATTGGAATCCCGCTTAACGAAATGGCCATTTGGGACCCCATAGCCGAGCAATTAGAATATGATGGAGATGTCCAAAATATAAAAGTCATTTTGTGGAAAGGACATTGTTCGGTTCATGAAAAGTTTACGGTCGAAAACATAAACGACATTCGCCGGAAAAATCCTGATATGAACGTGATTGTTCACCCAGAATGTAGCTGGGAAGTAGTTCAACAAGCTGATTTCGCAGGATCAACGAATTATATCATCCAGCAATTAGAAAAGGCTCCGGCAGGCAGCAGCTGGGCGATCGGTACGGAAATGAATCTTGTTAACCGTTTAGCAAAACACCACACGGATAAAACAGTCATTTCCCTTAATCCAAACATGTGCCCTTGTTTGACGATGAACCGAATCGATCTTCCGCATTTACTGTGGGCACTTGAATCGATTGAAAAAGGAAAATTAATAAATGAAATTAAAGTAGATAAAGAAACGTCCGAGTATGCTATTTGTGCATTAAACCGCATGCTTGATCGTGCATAATTTCGAAAAGTGAAGGCATTCGCCTTCACTTTTCTTATGTCATAAGGGTAAAAAAAGAGGCATAAATTTGTAGAGGACGAAATGTGAGTAGCAAAATGCCTAATTTTTCATATACTGTAAAGAAATTTGGCAGGAGGGAGTTTTGTTCTCGTGAGAATTCACATTGTGCAAAAAGGAGATACGTTAGAGAAAATTGCAAATAAATACAATGTCTCCGTTGAAGAAATTAAAAATGTAAATATCGGTATTGGCACAGGGGAACTTGAACGCGGTTCGAAAGTGAAAATACCGTCACCGGAAGTTGTGATCAATCGTTATGAAAAAAAGAAAACGCCATTTAAAATGCCGGGGTTTAAAAAAGAGGCACCGAAAGAAATGCCTAAAAAGGAAATGCCGGTAAAAGAAATGCCTAAAAAGGAGATGCCGATAAAAGAAGCACCGAAAAAGGAAGTGCCAAAAAAAGAAGCTCCGAAAAAGGAACAGCCTCTTAAAGAGTTTCTAAAAAAAGAAGTGCCAAAAGCAGTGCCGAAAGTTATTCCAAAAGTTGTGCCAAAATTTATGCCGAAAAAAGAAGTGCCGAAAGAAGTAAAAAAAGAAGTACCAGCAAAAGAAATTCCAAAAAATATACCGATAAAAGAAGAGATTCCTAAAAATGTCCCACTGAAAGAAACAGTGCCTCCTAAAAAAGATGTCGTTGTTCAAAAAGAAGCGGCTAAAAAGGATATCCCTCTACCAATGCCGCCAATTGCTCATCCAATTCCGGTCATGCCAGGTAAGGCGGAAATGCCCGCCGCGCCAATTCCGGTTATGCCAGGGAAAGCAGAAATGCCCGCTGCACCGGTGCCGGGAAAAGCCGAAATTCCTGCTGCGCCGATTCATCCTTCTAAAGATATGCAGCCAATGTATATACCGAAACCATTAACACCTATGCATGAAAAAGATTTTATCGGACTTGCGGAATCTTCATCCATACCACCAAACTTGCACTGGAGTCACCCGAATCCCGCTCCTTATCCACAAAATATAAATTATGTTCCACCTATGTATATGGCGCCAAACCAGGAATATGGGAAAGATGGGATGGATCTTCATCTCGCAAAACATCCATTTCTTATTGAAGAATCTTCGACAATGATGAATCAAATGTACACAGGGATGCCAACAATGTTTGGCCAGCCATATGGACATCTTGACCCGCCGCAAGAGTATACGATGCCTGGTCATGACTATCAGGCAATGCAGACGCCGGGAATGGATCAGGGAATGACACATGTTCAAAGCGGCAAGCCAGCGTATTCAGGAACTGCTCCTTATATGCCGCCTGCACCTTATGGAGGAGGTGCTTCACCTTATGGAACAATGGGAACAGGTCAGCAACAGGCAGGATCACCAATGGGAAGTCCATATATGCCGCAAGGGCCGCAGCAAATGTCCCATAGTCAAATACCGGGTGGACCATCATATGGCCATATGCCGGCACCGACACATGGATCGATGTATTCTCCATCCGGACCGCAATATGACATGTATGGAAGCTATCATCCACAAATGATGCCGGGGCAAATGCCTTTAGGCGAAACGAGAATACCAATGGATTATTACGGCGGTTACCAAATGCCGTTTATGTCCCAATATAGCCAGGTTCCACAGATGTATGAACCAATGCCGACCTCTCCTGATGTGACGATGCAGCCGAGAGGATTCGCGGGAATGCATGCAAATATGTCCGAAAACATGCCAAATCCATACAGCCAGGCTCAAGCGAAAAATGAACCAGGTAAAATGCATGGAGAGAACGATGAACAATAAAGGATATGGAGACGGTTTCGGGCGAAATCGTCTCTTTTTAAACAGCTTAATTTCAATGGGATTAGATGTTCAGTCGTATTATTTTATCAAATGGAATGTTTGCATGGTTGAAACGAGATTTCAAAATTTCGTATTAAAAGGTTTTCAATCAAAAGATGAGTGCAAAAATCAATTGGAGTTATCCAATTGGTTTTCCCAATTCAAAGATCCTTCAATCGGGACATATACAATCTATCCAAATCGAAAAAGAATCATGTATTCAGAAAATATGTATTGGGGCATTATGCCTTATTATTCGGGAAGTGGTCTTGATTTAAAATATTTTCGTGATGTTAAGCACGGTCTAAGGTGCATTCATGAATTTCATAAACAAAGCACGTTGCATGGCACCGGCCCCCTTTTAGCATCGCTGCCGACTTATAATTTGTATAAAAAATGGAAAAAGCGCCATAATAAATTTGTTGAAAATGTAACGAAAACAAGAGTATCCGATTCGATGCGAAATGAATTAAAGGAAATGATGAAATGGGGGAAATGGTCGTTAGAGCATCTTCCAAAAACGGAATTAATTGAGCTTGAAAATTCCGCAAGACAACATGGGTACGTCTGTCATGGAGATGTCGCACCTCATAATTTCATTCGTCTTTCGGAAAAAAAAGTGATTCTTATTGATTATGATTTATTATCGGTTGTTCCTCACGAATATGATTATCTTCAATACGTTAATCGATGCATGCCTTATTGGAACTGGTCAAACCAACTTTTGAAAAAATTAAATCATGCCGTACTTGAATCTTGCCTTGAAAAACGCTGGTTTTTAATTGCCCTGGTTTTCCCGACGGATTTGTACCGGGAATGGAACCGCGTATTGGAAAGAAGAAATAAAAACGAATTAAGTGAAATGATCCGTTTTACGAAAGATGATTTTGGCTACCGGAAAAAATTTATAGAAAAACTCATGAAAGAATTGTCATGAGGAAAAGTTACCTAAAACTAACAGTGTAAGAAAGGTCTCCAAAAGCCATTCTATTGGTGAAAGGAGGTTTTTTGCATTGAAGAAAATGGTTTGTGGTTTAACGGTTTTAACATTGGCAGCAGGACTTGCGGGATGTAATACGAAAAAAAATGCGTTAAATACGCGTTACAATAATGATGTAAGACCGATTGGATACTATACAAATGAACCAGATAACCGTTATGATTTAACAAAAGGTCCGATTACAGATATGGCGGATAATGACCGTTATGATGTAACAAGAAGACCTGGCACAACGATTACGGATAACCGTATGAATGTCACTTCTTATGACAGGAATTATAACGGGGCCCTTGCCAAACGAATTACCGATAAAGTTACGGCTATGAAGGATGTAAACGATGCACACGTTATTATTACTGATAACACCGTCATTGTAGGATATACACCAAAACATATTCGTAACCGAACATTGGATGATAAGGTTCATGATGCGGTAAAACGTATGGTACCGAATCGAGATGTTGATGTCGTTTCCGATAAAGCGGTTGTCAATCGAATTAAAAATGTGGATAAAAGACTGCGCCAGGGACGACCATACAATGAAGTGTCTTCTGATGTCAATGCGATTTTAAATGATATAACAAATGCGGTAAAACGTCCTTTCCAAAACAACGTTAGATAAGAGAACAGTTTCGAGCTGTTCTCTTTTTTTCTTTTGTCCGAACTTCCTCTATGGTATGATAATATAAAAACATATGCTCGGCATTTTGTGGGAGAGAAGAAATTTTGATTGAAAATATAAGAGGAACGATTGAATACATATGTGCAGAATATGCTGTAATTAAAACCGGGGGAATTGGATATAAAATTCTTTGCCCTAATCCGTTTATTTATCAATTGGACAATGAAGAGACGATCTATACTTATCAATATGTCAGAGAGGACATTCTTGCACTTTACGGATTTAAAACAAGAAAAGAGCGGGATCTTTTCATTAAATTGTTAAATGTTTCGGGAATCGGGCCAAAAGGGGCTTTAGCTATTGTCGCTTTCGGTCGGCCGGAACAAGTCATTTCGGCGATCGAAAAGGAAGATGAGGCCTTTTTAATCAAGTTTCCCGGAGTAGGCAAGAAAACGGCGCGGCAAATGATTCTTGACTTAAAAGGGAAGTTATCCGATTTTGCCTCCGACGTTCCTGAAGAAGGCCTTTTTGCTAATGTACCGGTTGAACCATCGGAAAGTCTTGAAGAAGCGATCGAAGCGCTGGCGGCTTTAGGGTATGCGAAAAAAGAAATTAACAAAATATTACCTGAGCTGAAAAAAGAAGAAATGACAACGGACCAATATATCCGGTTAGCGTTACAAAAGCTTGTGAATCGTTAGGAGTGTGATTCATATGGATGAGAGGCTTTTATCTTCTGAAGGAAATCATGAAGAAGAATTATATGAACTAAGCTTAAGGCCGGAATTTTTGCATCAATATATTGGCCAAAAAAAGGTTAAAGAAAATTTGCGGATTTTCATTCAAGCGGCGAAAATGAGAAATGAGCCGCTTGATCATTGTTTATTATATGGACCTCCAGGATTAGGAAAAACGACACTGGCTGCCATTATTGCAAATGAGATGAATGTCAACTTTCGATCGACGAGCGGTCCGGCCATTGAACGGCCGGGGGATCTTGCCGCCATTTTAACTTCTCTTGAAGCGGGAGATGTTCTTTTTATTGATGAAATTCATCGGCTTTCGCGGGCGATTGAAGAAATTCTTTATTCGGCAATGGAAGACTTTTGCCTTGATATTGTAATTGGAAAAGGGGAGACAGCAAGATCTGTCAGGCTTGACCTTCCTCCATTTACGCTCGTTGGCGCAACAACAAGAGCCGGGTCCTTGTCCGCACCGTTAAGGGACCGATTTGGGGTAATGGCAAGACTTGAGTATTATACAAATGAAGACTTAACCGAAATTGTAAAACGAACCGGAGAAGTGTTTGGAATGGAGATTGAACATGAGTCTGCAAGCGAAATAGCAAGAAGGTCGCGAGGAACACCACGTATTGCCAATCGCCTGTTTAAACGGATTCGTGATTTTGCCCAGGTCGAGGGGAATAAGGTTGCAACACTTCCGCTTACCATTAAAGCGCTTGAATTGTTGCAAGTCGATCGTTTAGGATTGGATCATATTGACCATAAATTATTAAAAGGGATCATTAACCATTATAAAGGCGGTCCTGTTGGTTTAGAGACAATTGCAGCAACAATTGGGGAAGAGGCGCACACGATTGAAGATGTATATGAGCCATACCTTTTGCAAATCGGTTTTTTGCAGCGGACGCCAAGAGGGAGAATGGTAACGGCTAACGTGTATGACTACTTTGGAATGGAGGCGCCCAAATTGCAATGAACATGTCCAAATTATTGATTCTCGTTGGTATAATCTTTATTATTATCGGGGGACTATGGACATTTATAGGAAAATTGCCAGGTGACATCGTATTCAAAAAAGGGAACACAACTATATATTTTCCCATTGTGACAAGCATTGTCGCCAGTATATTGTTATCATTGATTTTTTACATTATCGGACGTTTTAAGTAACAGAAAAAAAGTAAGGTGAAGATTAAAAATGGACATCAATTTATTTGACTTTCACTTGCCCGAAGAGCTAATTGCGCAAACGCCGCTGAAAGACCGGACTGCTTCCAGGCTGATGGTGTTGGATCCGGCGACAGGGGAAGTAATGCATGACCAATTTAAACATATTATTGACTATTTCGAGCCGGGCGATTGTTTAGTATTGAACGATACGAAAGTATTACCCGCAAGACTTTACGGTGAAAAAGAAGATACGAAAGCAAAGATCGAAGTCCTTTTATTGAAAGAAATTGGAGACGATCAATGGGAGACGCTTGTGAAGCCGGCAAAACGGGTAAAGGCCGGAACGGTTGTTTCTTTTGGAGATGGTCGTCTTAAAGCGACTTGCATAAAGGAAACCGATCAAGGTGGAAGAATTTTTAAATTTAGCTATGAAGGGATTTTTTATGAAATCCTCGATTCATTAGGAGAAATGCCTTTGCCGCCATACATAAAAGAACAGTTGGAAGAAAAGGACCGTTATCAGACCGTTTATGCCGTTCATCAGGGTTCGGCGGCGGCTCCAACTGCTGGATTACATTTTACGACCGAATTGCTGGAAGACATTCAAAAGAAAGGTGTTCATGTGACGTTCATCACCCTGCACGTCGGACTCGGTACATTCAGGCCAGTTTCGGTTGAAAAGATTGAAGAGCATGATATGCATGCGGAATTTTATCAAATGACAAAAGGAACAGCAGACCTTTTGAACCGCGTAAGAAAAGAAGGAGGACGGATCATTTCTGTCGGGACGACAAGTACAAGAACGCTCGAGACGATCGCGCAAAAATTTAATGGCGAATTCCATGAAGATTCAGGCTGGACCGATATTTTCATTTATCCGGGCTACACATTTCGAGCGATCGATGGAATGATCACAAACTTCCATCTGCCGAAATCAACATTGATTATGCTCGTTAGTGCACTTGCAGGCAGAGAAAATGTATTGAGGGCATATAATGAAGCCGTTAAAAATAACTATCGATTTTTCAGTTTCGGTGACGCCATGCTTATTTTGGAAGGGAGAAAGAAACACGAATGACAGCCGCTGTCCGCTATGAATTAATTAAAACATGTAAACAATCAGGAGCGCGTCTTGGGAAGCTCCATACCCCGCATGGAGTTATCGAAACACCAGTCTTTATGCCGGTCGGGACACTTGCCACTGTAAAAACGATGAGCCCGGAAGAATTGAAAGAAATTGGTGCCGGAATTATTTTAAGCAATACGTACCATTTATGGCTAAGGCCGGGACATGAAATTGTTCGCGAAGCCGGTGGTCTTCATCCATTCATGAACTGGGATCGGGCGATTTTAACCGATTCTGGCGGTTTTCAAGTGTTTAGCCTGAGCGACCTTCGCGAAATAACTGAAGAAGGCGTTCATTTCCGCAATCATTTAAGTGGGGAAAAGCTATTTTTAAGTCCAGAAGGTGCAATGGAAATCCAAAATGCTCTCGGGTCGGACATTATGATGGCGTTTGACGAATGTCCGCCATATCCAGCTGAATTTGAGTATATGAAGGCTTCTGTTGAACGGACAACAAGATGGGCGGAGCGCTGCCTTAACGCACATAAACGGCCTGAAGATCAAGCGTTATTCGGAATCGTACAGGGCGGGGAATATGAAGAACTTCGTAAATTGAGCGCGGAATCTCTCGTATCTCTTGACTTCCCTGGATACGCCATTGGCGGACTATCCGTTGGCGAACCAAAAGACATTATGAACCGCGTCCTCGAATTTACGACACCATTATTGCCGCAAAATAAACCGCGTTACTTGATGGGGGTTGGGTCTCCTGATTCTCTCATTGACGGTGCTATTCGCGGTGTTGATATGTTTGATTGTGTTTTGCCTACCCGCATTGCAAGAAATGGGACATGCATGACGAGCAAGGGACGCCTCGTCGTTCGAAATGCGAAATATGCCCATGACTACAGGCCGCTCGATGAACATTGCGATTGTTATGCGTGCAAAAACTATTCACGCGCATACATTCGCCATTTAGTGAAGTGTAATGAAACGTTTGGATTTAGACTTACAAGTTACCATAACCTTTATTTTTTGGTAAACTTAATGGAGCAGGTAAAACAAGCTATTCGCGAAGACCGCTTGCTTGATTTCCGTAACGAATTTTTTGAACAATACGGATTTAATAAACCTGACGCTAAAAACTTTTAATAATCATTGGACTGCTTGAAAGGGGGGAATAAAATGGGAGGCTCGTTAGTAAGCTTGTTGCCGATTCTTTTAATGTTTGTCATTTTTTATTTCTTGTTGATTCGGCCAAACCAAAAAAGACAAAAGGCCGTACAGCAAATGCAGGCTAGCCTGAAAAAAGGGGACAAAGTTGTCACGATTGGCGGTTTGCATGGAACGATTGAAGCGATTGAAGAAAACACAGTCGTCATCCGTTGCCATAACGCAACATTAACGTTTGATCGAAATGCGATCAGGCAAACAGTAGAACAATCATAAAAACTAAAACCCGCGAGTAGCGGGTTTTTTATTTTTGGCTTGAATTAACGCCCATAATGCCGCCAAGTATGCTTAAAAGCAGAAAAATGCCGTGATACATATATTGCTTGGAATTAAACGTGCTATCAAATCCAAGAAATTGAACGAGAAAAACGAGAAGAGAAAAGACAATGGCGGTCGTAGCGCCTAAAAGCCAGCCTTTTTCCTTTCCGCTTTTCCCTGAGACAAACCCGCCTATAAACCATGAAATGAGTGATAAAGCTAACGTTACCCAGTTAAGCTTCGATTCGGTAACTGAAGAAAAGCGAAGAATTAATGAAAGTATAACGCTGCTTAATAATATTAAAATAAGAATTGTGATTAAGCCTCTGACAATAGCTGATCCCATATGCCTTGTCTCCATTTATATTTCCTCCTCATTTTTTGTTTAAAAACTTGTCCTTTGTATAACCATATTCGCTTGTTTGAAAAATAGAAGTAAATATCGCCAATTTACGATTTCCAAAACCTGCGACTTATGAATAGATGTTGCAATGGTCACACTAACCATTGATATGAAAAAGGAAAGGAGGGTAGGCATTGGAATATTATACAATTATTTTGCGAACGCTTGTCATTTATTTTCTAATCATTGTCGTCTTTCGAATTATGGGAAAACGTGAAATCGGGAAATTAAGCATCGTCGATTTTGTTGTTTCGATAATGATTGCCGAAATAGCGGTCATTGCTATTGAAGACCCAAAGCTTCCAATGTTATACTCTCTAATCCCTATTTTTGTCCTGATGGCGATTCAACTGATTCTTGCTTTATTTTCTTTAAAAAGTAAAAAAGTGAGAGAACTGGTGGATGGAAAGCCGTCGGTCATTATCAACCATGGAAAAATTGATGAGCATGAAATGAGGAAACAGCGATATAATTTCGATGATCTAATGATCCAACTGAGAGAAAACAACATTAAAAATTTAACGGATGTTGAATTCGGCATTTTAGAATCGACGGGAAAATTATCCGTCATAAAAAAAGATGAAACATTAATGCTTCCCGTTATTTTAGATGGGTTAATTCAGGAAGATCATTTAGAAAAATTCGGGAAAACCCCCTTCTGGTTACGGCGCGAATTAAAGAAATTAGGAATAAAAGATATAAAAAACATCTCTTTTTGCGTAATTGATGATCATGATCAATTGATTATTGATCTAAAGGATGAAAAAAAATAACCTTTTTGTCCAAAAAAGGTTATTTTTTATATCCATCTTTTAATGATCGGGAAATGGCCTAAATCTTCGCGTTTAATTAATTTAAAGAGGAAAAGGCAAAGTAGATAAAAGAATGTAGTGATTGAAACGCACAATAATGTTCCGATGAGCTGACTATACATCGGAAATATATAACGATAAAGAAAAGCGGCAAATAAAGCAGTTACGACAATACATAAGAAGCCTTTTATATAGTCTTTTATGACAATCGTATAACTTATCGCTTTTACAACGGTTGCAAAATGAAGCAGGGTGACCACGACTGTCCCTAAGGCAATGGCAATCGCTGCTCCCATAATTCCGAATTCAGGTCTTGAAGCGATGACGAATATCGCCGCTAATTTAACGATCGCCCCAATCAAGCTATTGATCATCGCCGCTTTCGCAAGATCTAATGCCTGTAATACAGCCTGGAGCGGCCCTTGAAAATAAAGAAAAATGAAAAGCGGCGTCATCACTTTTAAATAAGAAGCGGATGAGGGTGCATCATACATTAAATCCATAATTGGAACGGCAAATACATAAGTGACAATAACTGCGATTCCACCTGAAATGAGCGAAAGACGAAGCGCCTGATTTAAACGATGTTCGATTAAAACGAAATTTTTATTTGCATTTGCTTCACTAATGGCAGGGACTAGCGAAATTGATAACGAATAAGTAATGAATGTGGGTAATAACAATAAAGGCATGACATAGCCTTCCAATTCACCGTATTGGCTCGTGGCAACGGCAGTGCTAATGCCGGCAATGGCTAAACTGCGGGCAACGACAATCGGCTCGAAAAAATAAGAAACAGAGCCGATAAGCTGGCTTCCAGTTGTAGGAAGGGCGATGTTAAGTAATTCTTTGAATGTTGATTTTCCTCCTTTCAACTGGTTGAAAAACCCTTTTCTTACTTTCATCGTCTTTTTCATTTTAAACATGGAAAACATATAAAGAAGAGAGGCTGCTTCTCCTAAAATAACGGAAATCATTGCACCTGCTGCAGCATACTCAACACCATACGGCAAGAACAGGCTGGATAATAGGGCAACTAATGTAATGCGGACAATTTGTTCAATGACCTGTGAATAAGCGGAAGGACGCATATTCTGCAATCCCTGGAAATAACCGCGCAGGACCGAAGAGACTGCAATAATAGGGATGACAGGGCTGATCGCGATCAATGGGTAAAAGGTGCGCCGGTCTGTAAAGAAATAGTTTGCTAAAATAGGAGCAGCCGAGATCATGATCGTTGTAAAAATAATACTAAGTACACCGGTAATGGCTAAGGAAACGACTAAAATCCGTTTAATTTTTTTACGGTCACCCTGTGCGTCGGCTTCGGCGACTAATTTTGAGATAGCGACTGGAAGTCCGAGCCGTGTTAATGTGATCGTTAAAAGAAAGGTGGGGACGGCCATCATATAAAGTCCAACACCTTCGCCGCCCATAATGCGGGCCATGACCATTCTATTAATAAACCCAAGCACTTTTGTAATTAATCCTGCTAAAATTAATAATAAAGTCCCTTGAACCAATGTTTGTTTTGACATGCAAACTCCCCGCCTTTAACAAATAGGAAATCTAAAGAATAGGACATCTATCCTTAACCTATTTATATGGATGAGTGGGACAAAGCATGACAAGTAGTTTTAATTTCACGGAAAGAAGCCGATGATAAATAAAGAGGGGTGAACCTGATGGCTGTAGATGAGATGGATCAGATGAAAGAGGATGTAAAGCCTGCGATTATAAGTAAGCTAGAGGAATTCCACAGTTTAGGGTATGAAAGTGTTACCGAAGATGAATTATGGGAATTTATCCTTCATCAGTCAAAAAAGAAAAAGCTTCAAGGAAGATTGTATGAAGTCGTTAACTGTATACTTACATTAAAGATCCATGATTTTATGAATTGGCTAACATTAGAGGCTTATAAAAAAGATGCGGAGCTCTATCGAGGTCAGCCGTAGGGAGGTGATCTCTTTATTTTTGCTTTAAGAGCAAAAATTGTTCATCAACCGACATAAAATTGACAGAAAAAAACACCAATCGATATAATAGTTTAGGTTACTACAATACATAATGGTTCGTATTTTAGTAAGTTCAGCATGAAGGGGGAAAGTCAGCTAATGAAGAAGAAAAAAGGCAATATCGTTACGTTTTTTATCCTTTTAGCCGCCTTTGCAATACTTATCGCATTTACAACAGGGCCAATCGTTAAAGGGATTAAGCTTGGCCTCGACCTTCAGGGAGGATTTGAAGTCCTCTATCAAGTCAAGCCGGCAAAAGAAGGCCAGAAAATCGATAAAGAAACGTTGAACAGTACTGTTCAGGCGTTGAATAACCGGATCAACGTCCTCGGCGTATCCGAGCCGAACATCCAGATTGAAGGAAAAGACCGGATACGGGTTCAACTCGCGGGTGTGAAAGATCAAAACGAAGCGAGGAAGATTTTGTCCACGCAGGCGAATTTAACGTTTCGTGATGTGAACGACAACGTGCTCCTCGACGGTTCTGATTTAAAAGGCGGCGGGGCAAAAGTCGGATATGACCAGGCCAACCGACCGATTGTTACGTTGAAATTAAAAGATGCGAATAAGTTCGCTCAAGTGACGAAAAAGGTAAAGGATATGGGTCCTGGAAAAAACTTGCTCGTCATCTGGCTTGATTTTGAAAAAGGAGATTCCTATAAAAAAGAAGCGGCGAAAAAAAAGCCGAAATTTATTTCAGCTCCCAGGGTGGATGAGGTGTTAAACACGAAAGATGTTCAAATTACGGGTGACTTTACCTTAAAAGAAGCGCAAAATTTGGCGGACATTTTAAATGCCGGTTCGCTGCCTGTAAAACTATCTGAAAAGTACTCGACGTCAGTAGGCGCGAAATTTGGACAGGAAGCATTGCATGACACATTATTCGCTTCGTTTATTGGCGTAGCCGTCATCTATTTGTTTATGTTGTTCTATTACCGTTTTCCAGGCTTTATTGCCATTATTACCTTAACGATTTATACGTGGCTCATTCTCGTTCTCTTTTATGCGATGGGCGCCGTCCTTACATTGCCAGGAATTGCGGCGTTAGTGCTCGGGATCGGGATGGCGGTCGATGCCAATATTATCACCTATGAACGGATTAAAGATGAAATGCGGAGCGGAAAATCGGTTATGAGTGCCTTCAAGGCAGGGAATCGCCGCTCGTTTACGACGATTTTTGATGCAAACATTACGACGATCTTAGCGGCAGCCGTATTATTTGCTTTTGGGACAAGCTCTGTTAAAGGATTCGCGCTCGTCTTGATCATTTCCGTCCTCGCCAGCTTTTTGACAGCGGTCTATGGAACGCGTATTTTCTTAGGACTCTGGGTGAAGAGCCGGGTTCTTGACAAGAAGCCGGGTTACTTTGGCGTAAAGGAGCGTGACATCCGTGAACTTTAAATATGATTTTGTGCACCATCGAAAAATTTTCTTCATGTTCTCTGCGATCATAACGATTGCCGGCATTTTATGCTTGTTCATTTTTAAATTAAACCTGGGGCTCGATTTTTCGAGCGGTACCCGTGTGCAAATTACGAGTGATCATCGGCTAAACGATATCGATATAAAAAATGATTTTGAAAAGATGGGATTAAAACCCGAATCGGTTGTTCTATCCGGGGCAAAAGATAATATTGCCAGTGTCTCGTTTAAAGGGGTATTATCGAAAGAAGAAATCGCGAAAGTGAAAGAGCAGTACGGGGATAAAAATACGAATGCCAACACCGTTGACCCGATGATCGGAAGGGAATTGGCACGAAATGCGCTCTTTGCCGTATTGATCGCTTCGATCGGAATCATTATTTATGTTTCCATCCGCTTTGAATGGCTTATGGCGTTAGCTTCAATCATCGCTTTATTGCATGATGCCTTTATGATCATCGCTATATTTAGCATTTTGCGACTTGAAGTTGATCTTACATTTGTTGCCGCCGTTCTAACGATCGTTGGTTATTCGATCAATGATACGATCGTTGTTTTTGACCGGATTCGGGAAAATATGAAGCTATCGAAAGTGAAAACATCTGAACAACTGGCAAAAGTGATCAACGACAGCATTCTCCAAACGTTTACACGGTCGATCAATACCGTTTTAACCGTTATCATCGCGGCATTGGCTTTGCTTATTTTCGGAAGCGAATCGATCCGTAATTTCTCGATCGCCCTATTGATCGGCTTAGTATTCGGAGCATACTCATCGATTTGCATCGCTTCACAAGTATGGTTTGTCTGGAAAAGCAAACAAATGAAAAAACAAAAATTAAAGCCTGCAACGAATAAAGCATAGGTTTCAAAACATTGTCCATTGTCACCTCCTAACTCGTCTAGTATAATAAACGAGTTAAGAGGTGATTTTTATGTTAAAGGCGAAAACGAGGTGGAACGTTCTGCCCGTTGATGAAGAAAAAGCAGCAACTATAGCCTCTTCACTAAAACTGCCAGAGCTTCTCGCAAAGCTTTTAGTGTCACGGGGAATCGACACACCGGAAGATGCAGAGCATTTTTTATTTGATGGATCGGATCATTTGTACGATCCTTTTTTAATGGACGGTATGGATGTAACTGTTAAACGTATACATAAAGCCATTTCCGATAAAGAAAAAATTCTCGTTTTCGGAGATTATGATGCTGATGGTGTCTCGAGTACATCGGTCATGGTATTTACGTTAAAGGAATTACAAGCGGATTTTGATTACTATATCCCGAATCGTTTTACAGAAGGATACGGCCCTAATGAAAATGCCCTTCGCTGGGCAAAAGAGGAGGGCTTTCAATTAATCATTACGGTCGATACTGGTATTAGCGCTGTTCATGAAGCACAAGTCGCAAAAGAACTTGGGCTGGATTTTATCGTGACGGACCATCATGAACCACCGCCTGTGCTTCCCGATGCCTATAGCATCATCAATCCGAAAAAGCCGGGCTGCCCTTACCCGTTTAAAGGTCTTGCGGGTGTTGGTGTCGCTTTTAAAGTATCACATGCGCTTTTAGGACGAGCGCCTCTTCAGTTGCTAGATATTGCCGCCATCGGAACGATCGCCGACCTTGTTCCGCTTATTGGAGAGAACCGGATATTAGCACGCGAAGGAATCAAGGCACTAAAACAAACGGATAAACCGGGTTTAAAAGCATTGTTAAAGGTAGCGGATTTGCATGATAAAGATTTAAATGCAGAACATATCGGTTTTGCGATCGGGCCGCGCGTCAATGCTGCTGGTCGCCTCGATTCGGCCATTCCCGCTGTTGAACTGTTTACTACTGATGATCATGAGGAAGCGAAATTGTTAGCCGAAGAAATTGATCAAATGAACAAAAGCCGCCAGACGATTGTCAATGAAATGACGAAGGAAGCGATTGATGTCGTCGAATCTAATTTTCCGCTGGAAGAAAACCGCGTGCTCGTTGTCGCAAAAGAAGATTGGAATCCTGGCGTCATCGGAATTGTCGCATCAAGGCTTGTGGAAAAATTTTATCGGCCGACGATCGTCTTAAGCATTGATCAAGAAAAAGGGGTGGCGAAAGGATCGGCGCGAAGCATTGAAGGATTTGACATGTTTGAAAATTTATCAACGTGCCGTGATATTTTGCCGCATTTTGGGGGACATCCAATGGCTGCGGGGATGACGCTTGCCATCGATGATGTTGATGAGTTGAGAGAACGTTTAAACCGGTTGGCATTTGAAAAATTGGCGGAAGAGGATTTAAAGCCAATTACACAAGTTGATATTGAATGCCGGTTGGAAGATATTACGATTGAAACGATCGAACAAATGAACAAACTTGCACCATTTGGAGTCAGTAATCCTGTTCCGAGAGTGCTGCTTAAAGACATGCAAATCCGGGAAATGAAAAAGATTGGAAGCCAGTCTAATCATTTGAAATTGCAGTTTACCGATGGACAAGCAGTGCTTGATACAATCGGGTTTCAAAAAGGAGACCTGATGGATGAAATGACATACCATTCTACTGTATCCGCCGTTGGTGAACTTTCCATTAATGAATGGAACGGTTACCGCAAGCCGCAGCTAATGATTCATGATATGGCGGTTAATGAGTGGCAGCTCTTCGATTTTCGCGGAATAAGGGATGTTAAAAAGAGGATTCATGACATTCCTGAAGAAAAAGCGGTCTATATCGCTTTTCGTGAAGAAAGTCTTGAATGGTTTGGGCTTCATGAATGGAAGGGACGCGTCATTATGCCGCAGTCAAATAAAGAAGCGGCGTTTGAAGGCAAATATGTCATTTTTCTGGATGTCCCGAATACGAAAGAAGAACTCGATTGCCTGCTAGAAAACACGGCTGTGCCAGAGCGAACTTACGTCGTTTTTCATCAAGATAACGACCATTTTTTCTCGACGATTCCGTCTCGTGACCACTTTAGCTGGTATTATAAATTTCTTTACAAACGAAAAACATTTAATTTGCAAAAAAACGGAAACGAATTGGCGCGATTAAAAGGATGGTCGGCTGAGACGATCCAATTCATGTCCAGGGTGTTTTTTGAGCTGGAATTTGTTACAATAAAGGATGGTGTGATTTACTTAAATGACCATCCGAAGAAAAAAGATTTACAAGAGTCAAATGCATACAGGAGAAAATTAGAACAAGTGGAAATCGAAAATGAACTAGTTTACTCCTCCTATAACGATTTGAAAAATTGGTTTAAAAATAAACATGCTTGTAAGATGAAACAGGAGGTTTAAAAATGAATTATAAACAGTATATTTCTGTCGTAGAAAATTTCCCGATGGAAGGGATTCGCTTTAAAGACATTACGACTTTAATGCAAGATGGAGAAGTTTACAAAAAGGCAATTGACGATATTGCCGCATATGCAGAGAAGGTCCAGGCGGACGTTGTCGTTGGACCAGAGGCGAGAGGATTTATCGTTGGATGTCCGGTCGCTTATAAGCTAGGTATCGGTTTTGTTCCTGTACGTAAAGATGGAAAGCTTCCTCGGGAAGTGGTGAAAGTAGACTACGGGAAAGAGTACGGAAAAGATGTGTTGACGATGCATAAAGACGCGATTCAACCGGGACAGCGCGTTCTCATCACAGATGATCTTTTGGCGACTGGCGGGACGATTGATGCAACCGTTCAACTAGTAGAAAAACTTGGCGGGATCGTAGTTGGGATCGCTTTCATGATCGAGCTCACGTATCTTGACGGCCGCAATAAACTTTCAGGTTATGACATTTTTACGTTAACACAATATTAATATAATAAAAAAAGGCACTCCTCAAGTGCCTTTTTTTATTATAGGATAAAGAAAAATCGACAAATTTCGTTGTTCTCCTTTACAGCCTACAAGATTTTGAAGATAATAGAAGCTATATACTATTTCTAGACAAGGTGATCCGATGACGATTGAAGAAGTGTTACAAAAAGCGGGGAACTATTTATCTGATGAAGATTTACAATTAATTGAGCGTGCTTATGAATACGCAAAGGATGCACATGAAGGGCAATTGCGTCATTCGGGCGATCCTTATATCCAGCATCCTGTTGAGGTAGCCGGCATTCTCGTAGACTTGCAAATGGATCCGGTGACCGTTGCAGCCGGATTTCTTCATGACGTAGTGGAAGATACGCCTGTTACTTTGAAAGATATTAGCGAAAAATTCAATGAAGAAGTAGCCATGCTTGTCGACGGGGTTACGAAGCTGAAAAAAATTAAATTTAAGTCAAAAGAAGAGCAGCAGGCGGAAAACCACCGGAAAATGTTTGTCGCCATGGCTCAGGACATTCGCTGCATTTTGATCAAATTAGCTGACCGCTTGCATAATATGCGGACATTAAAATATATGACGAAAGAAAAACAGATCCAAAAAGCGAACGAAACGCTTGAAATCTTCGCTCCGCTTGCCCATCGGCTAGGGATTTCAAAAATTAAGTGGGAGCTTGAAGATATTGCGCTTCGATACTTAAATCCGCAGCAATATTACAGGATCGTCAATTTAATGCAACAAAAGCGAACCGAACGGGAGCAATATGTCGAAAAAGTCATGGATCAAATCCGCGATCAATTGAAAGATGTAAATATTAAAGCGGAAATCTCCGGACGGCCAAAACATATTTACTCCATCTACCGCAAAATGGCAAAACAAAACAAACAGTTTAACGAAATTTATGATCTCCTTGCCGTTCGAGTCATCGTTAGCAGCATTAAAGACTGCTATGCGGTCCTTGGAATCATCCATACATGTTGGAAGCCAATGCCGGGAAGGTTTAAAGACTATATTGCGATGCCGAAAGCAAACATGTACCAGTCCCTTCATACGACCGTTATTGGGCCGAAGGGCGACCCGCTCGAAGTGCAAATTCGAACGGCGGAAATGCATAAAATTGCCGAGTACGGTATTGCTGCACACTGGGCCTATAAGGAAGGCGTGAAAAAAACACCGCAAAACAGCTTTGAAGATAAATTGACATGGTTCCGCGAAATTCTTGAATGGCAAGACGATGCGACGGATGCTGAAGAATTTATGGAATCGCTAAAAGTAGATTTGTTTTCAGACATGGTCTTTGTTTTTACGCCAAAAGGAGACGTGTTCGAACTCCCGGCCGGATCTGTCCCGATTGATTTTGCCTACCGGATTCATAGTGAAATCGGCAATAAATGTATCGGGGCAAAAGTAAACGGAAAGATGGTAACCCTTGATTATAAATTAAAAACGGGCGATATTGTTGAGATTTTAACGAGTAAACATAGTTACGGACCAAGCCAGGATTGGCTAAAAATAACGCAAAGCTCGCATGCGAAAAATAAAATCCGGCAATTTTTCAAACGGGAACGGCGCGAAGAAAATGTCGCAAAAGGAAAGGAACTCGTTGAAAAAGAAGTGAAAAATCACGGGTTCGAATTGAAAGATGTCTTTACAAATGAAAACATCGAGGCCGTTGTCCGCAAATTTAATTTTTCAAATGAAGAAGACATGTATGCTGCGGTCGGTTATAACGGCATTACTGCCGCGCAAATTGCGACAAGGCTGACGGAAAAATTACGCCGGCAAAACCAGGCGGCGCAAAATGACCAGGTCATTGAAAAGGTTGTTGAATCAAAAAATTATCCTGCGAAAAAGAAAACGGATACCGGCATTGTCGTGAAAGGGATCGACAATTTGCTCATTCGGCTGGCCAGATGCTGCAATCCTGTGCCCGGTGATGAAATTGTCGGTTTTATTACAAAAGGACGTGGCGTTTCTGTCCATCGTGCGGATTGTGTCAACGTCAGTACAGAAGACGTGGAAGACCGACTTCTCTCCGTTGAATGGGAAGGCGATTCTGAGCAGCCAAAAAGCTATAATGTCGATATTGAAATCAATGGTTTCGACCGCCGCGGCTTGCTGAATGAAGTCTTGCAAGCTGTTGCTGAGACGAAAACGAACATTACGGCCGTCTCGGGACGCTCTGACCGCAATAAAATGGCGACAATCCATATGTCGATTTCGATTCATAATGTAAACCATTTGCAGAAAGTGGTCGAAAGAATTAAGCGGATACCGGATATTTATGCCGTCACACGGATTATGCAATAAATGAAGAGGGGATCGGTTATGAGAATCGTTTTACAGCGTGTAAAACAGGCATCGGTAACGGTAGGCGGCCAAATTGTAGGAAAGATCCATCACGGCCTTTTACTTCTCGTCGGTGTAACCCATGATGATACAGATGACGATGCCAGAGTACTGGCTGAAAAAATTCCTAATTTGCGAATTTTTGAAGATGACGAGCAAAAAATGAATCTGTCTCTCATCGATGTTGGAGGAGAAGTATTATCCGTCTCCCAATTTACGTTATATGGGGACACCCGAAAAGGGCGCCGTCCGAGCTTTATAGGCGCGGCTAAGCCAACATATGCACGTGCTCTCTATGAAGCTTTTAATGAAAAATTGCGTGAAAAAGGCTTGACGGTAGAAACCGGAGAATTTGGTGCGATGATGGACGTTTCGCTTATCAATGATGGTCCTGTTACGCTTATTTTAGATACAAAAGAATGGCTTAAATAAAACGCTCCGTTTGAAAATTCACCTTTTGGAAACACTAAAGAAAAAGGTGAAGGAGCGGTACAATGCGTCAAGGTGATCGAGAAAATCAAACAACTAACGGACTTAATCAGATGATGGGCGTTGACTTTCATGATTTTTTACAAAAAGAACAGGGCTTAACGAATCTTGAACTTGCCGAAGAATTTAACCTGTCACTAAACCATGTCCGAAAATTAAAGAAAAAAATTAATCGCTAAAACTATTGACAGATTTCTGCTTCATGAGTAAGATAAAAGACAATTCTAAAAAATACTGCCAATGACGGAGAAAAGTAATTAAACCCCACATGTTAAGAGAGGAAATGCCTTAGGCTGTGAGCAATTCCCATGATGATTTAATGAAAGACACTCCAGAGGTTTCAATTCGAACGGATTACCTTGTAGAGTTGGACGTAAGCAAACGTTACTTGCAAGAGCGGAAGCGTAGAAAGCTTCAATTCAGGGTGGCACCGCGGGTAAATACTCTCGTCCCTATTTTTTCGGAAAATAGGGGTGGGAGTTTTTTTGTTGCTATAAAAAACCCTTTAGTAGTATCAGGAGGTTATAAGAGTGAACATTCAAATTCCAAGAGGTACGCAAGATTTATTGCCGGGTGTAGTTGAGCATTGGCAATATGTCGAACAAAAAGCACGTGAAATTTGTGCCCGTTTTAATTACAAAGAAATACGGACGCCGATTTTTGAACATACCGAACTTTTTAAACGGAGTGTTGGAGATACAACGGACATCGTTCAAAAAGAAATGTATACTTTTACGGATCGTGGGGACCGGAGTTTGACGCTTCGTCCAGAAGGGACTGCGCCTGTCGTTCGCGCATTTGTGGAAAATAAATTATTTGGGGCACCACAGCAACCGGTGAAATTATATTATAATGGCCCGATGTTCCGCTATGAACGGCCGCAGGCAGGAAGAATGAGGCAATTTGTCCAGTTCGGTGCTGAAGCGTTAGGAAGCGCCGATCCTTCTATCGATGCCGAGATAATCTCACTTGCGATGACCGTTTATGAAGAGCTCGGTTTAAAAAGCTTACGTCTTGTCATTAACACGCTCGGGGATTCAGAAAGCCGGAAAGCGCATAGAGAAGCGCTGATTGCTCACTTTAAACCGAGAATTGAAGAGTTTTGCCACGATTGCCAAAATCGAATTGAGACAAACCCACTCAGGATTTTAGACTGCAAGAAAGACCGCGATCATGAGTTAATGGGAAGTGCTCCTTCCATTTATGATTACTTGAACGAGGAATCCCGCCACTATTTTGAGGCAGTCAAACAGGCACTTGATAGCATGGGAATGAATTATGTCATTGATCCAGCGCTTGTCCGCGGGCTCGATTATTATAACCATACCGCTTTTGAGATTATGAGTGAGGCGGAAGGATTCGGGGCGATTACAACGTTATGCGGCGGCGGCAGGTACAACGGACTTGCCGAAGAAATAGGCGGGCCAAAGACGCCGGGAATTGGTTTTGCGATGAGCATTGAGCGTCTGCTTTTGGCCCTTAATGCTGAAGGTATTTCGCTTCCGATTCGTGAACAACTTGACGTATTTTTAGTCACGATGGGGGAAGAGCCAAAAGCAAAAGCGCCAGGTTTGCTTTACCAATTCCGCAAAGCGGGCCTCTCGGCTGATAAAGATTATCTTGATAAAAAAATGAAAGCACAATTTAAAGCGGCCGATCGGCTGAATGCAAAATTTGTTGCAGTACTTGGTGATGACGAGCTAAATAGCGGAGTCATTTCTGTAAAAGAAATGGAAACAGGGGCACAGGAGGAAGTGCCGCTAACGAAAGTGATTCAGTTTATAAAGGAACGGATGTAGGAGGAGAAACAATATGCCAGCAAGAACACATCAGTGTGGAAAGTTACACGAAAAACAAATCGGGCAAGTCGTCCAGCTTCAAGGGTGGGTGCAAAAGCGCCGCGATCTTGGAGGGCTTATTTTCATCGATTTGCGGGACCGTTCAGGAATTGTTCAAGTCGTGTTTAATCCAGAAGTGTCTAAAGAGGCAATAGAGCTTGCGGAAAAAGTCCGCAGCGAATATGTGCTATCGGTTAAAGGAACGGTTGTTGAACGGGCTCCTGAAACCGTCAATGAAAAACTAGCAACGGGTAAAATCGAAATTCAAGCGGAAGAACTCGAAATTATAAATGCCGCGAAAACACCACCGTTTTCGATTAGTGATGACATTGAAATCAATGAAGATGTGAGATTAAAATATCGCTATTTAGATCTTCGTCGCCCTATGATGCAAGAGACAATTAAGCTCCGCCATCGAGTGACGAAAATGATCAGGGATTACCTTGACAAAAACGAGTTTTTTGAAATTGAAACACCGATGCTCACCAAAAGTACACCTGAAGGAGCGCGGGATTATCTTGTTCCAAGCCGGGTGCATCCAGGCCAATTTTACGCATTGCCGCAATCGCCTCAGCTCTTTAAGCAATTATTGATGGTCTCCGGTTTTGAACGGTATTACCAGATTGTTCGCTGTTTCCGTGATGAAGACTTGCGCGCCGACCGTCAGCCTGAATTTACGCAAGTCGACATTGAAACATCGTTCATGACACAAGAAGAACTTTTAAACATGATGGAAGCGATGATGGTTGAACTCGTGAGAGAAACGAGAAATGTAGAGATCGAAACGCCGTTTCCGCGTATGACCTATAAAGAAGCGATGGACCGATACGGATCAGATAAGCCAGATACCCGCTTCGCAATGGAACTTGTCAATGTCTCAGAACTTGTGAAGGAGTCAGGTTTCAAAGTATTTGCCGATACGGTTCAAGCGGGCGGAGAGGTTAAAGCGTTAAATGTGAAAGGACAAGCTGCTAACTATTCCCGAAAAGATATCGATCAATTAACCGAATTCGTGAAACGTTATGGGGCTAAAGGCCTTGCCTGGCTAAAAGTCGAAGAAAATAGCTTAAAAGGGCCGATCGCCAAATTCTTTACGGAAGAAGAGACTGTAGCTTTATTGCAGGCACTCGCAGGTGAGGCAGGCGATTTGTTTTTATTTGTCGCCGACAAACCGAAGGTAGTAAGCGACAGTCTAGGGGCACTTCGTCTGAAGCTCGGAAAAGATTTAAACTTAATTGACGAGAATCAATTAAATTTCCTATGGGTATTAGACTTCCCGCTATTGGAACATGACGAAGAAGAAGATCGTTATGTGGCGATGCATCATCCTTTCACAATGCCAAAAGATGAGGATATTCCACTATTAGAATCTGCACCCGGTGAAGTTCGAGCGAAAGCATATGACCTTGTGTTAAATGGTTATGAGCTTGGTGGCGGTTCACAGCGGATTTACCGCCGCGAGATTCAAGAGAAAATGTTTGCGGCACTTGGATTTACTCCGGAGGCAGCACGTGCGGAATTCGGCTTTTTAATGGATGCATTTGAATATGGCACACCGCCGCACGGTGGAATTGCCCTTGGATTAGACCGTCTTGTCATGTTGCTTGCCAAACGAAACAATCTTCGTGACACGATTGCCTTCCCGAAAACGGCAAGCGCAAGCTGTTTGATGACAAACGCACCATCCAGTGTCAGTGACAAGCAGTTAAATGATCTCCATCTCGAGGTGAAAATAGGAGAAAAGAACGAATAATTAGAATTTTATAAAATAAGACGCGTTTTGTCTTGTATTTCACCTTTATGTATGCTATGATTCAATCATAAGAAAGAGTCCTGAGGTGCTCGTCGCTACCGAATGTTTTGAGCCAACACTTTTTAAATGGGAGCCTGGTGTTTCTGAATGGCGTATATGCCTCTTACCTACATAGGGGACATACAAATTTCAGAACAGGGCACCCACCTGCGAGAGCAGGTTCAAAACTAGGGAATGGCGGCACAGTTGGGACTCTTTTTGTTCGTTTAAAATCCACCGGATCAATTCCGGTGGGTTTTATTTTTTAATGCTAAATCCTGCCAGCAAAAAACAAAATAGCTTTAGAATTTGTTACGCAGTTGATTTTACATAGCAAAATGGTTTATTCTTTAAAAATGATAATGGATAGACGTTTGAAAGGAGAACTATATGTTACATCAGTTTTCACGTAATGAGCTTGCTGTCGGTGAAGACGGCTTACATGCATTAAAAAACAGCACGGTAGCAGTGCTCGGGGTCGGTGGTGTCGGTTCATTTTCGGCAGAAGCGTTGGCGCGCTCCGGAGTCGGTAAATTGGTTCTTGTTGACAAAGATAATGTAGATATAACGAATATTAACCGCCAAATCCACTCGCTACTTTCGACAATTGGACAATCAAAAGTAGAGTTAATGAAACAGCGCATTGCTGACATCAATCCTGATTGTGAAGTGATCGCTTTACAAATGTTTTATACGGAAGAAACGTATGAACAATTTTTTGCGTACGATCTTGATTATGTTGTCGATGCATCCGATACGATCACATACAAGGTTCACTTGATGAAAGAATGTCTGAAACGAAACATTCCGATCATTTCAAGCATGGGCGTGGCGAACAAATTAGATCCTACAAGGCTAAAGATTACAGATATTTCAAAAACAAGCCATGATCCAATTGCAAAAGTCGTCCGCGCCCGCCTGCGTAAAGAAGGAATCCATAAAGGAATTGATGTCGTCTTCTCGGATGAAACGCCGGTTCAAATCAGGGAAGATATTCGTGAGAAAATTGTTCCGGAAGACGCGCCCGGAATTCGCAAGGCTAAAATGCCTCCTTCATCCAATGCTTTCGTTCCGTCCGTCTCAGGACTTTTTATGGCGGGACACGTCATTAACAAGCTGCTAGAAAAACATCAAATCAAGATCAATCGTCTTCATTAAAAAAGGCCGCAACAGTGCGGCTTTTTTATTTTGCTAATTTTTCTAAATTCCCATTTTTATCCATGCGGAAGCTTTGTGCAGGTTCAGTATCGTCCTGAAGAAGAACCATTCTCCTGGCCCGGTCCATAATTTGCAATAAAGCTTGATAATCTTCCTGGACGGTTTTAAACTCTTTTTCAAGCTTCAGCAATTGGTCGGTCAATTCTTTATTCTTTTGCATAAGTTCATTTGTTTGTCTGCGAAGAGTGTTGTTTTCATCTTCGAGTTTTCCGGATGATAAGCCGTTTTGACGGATATTCTCCAAAAATTGAATGCAATCGTCAAGTGTAATTTCATTTTTCGTTGATGGTTGATGAACGCTTGAGAATTCGCTCGTGTAAACGGATGATTGTGGCATGGGCCGTTCAATATAAGGCGTCTTGAAAAATTCATCCGGATTATATGTTTCTTCATCAAGCGGAGCCGTTTGCTTGACCGCCCCTTTCGGTTTTGCCTGCTGGGCTTTCGCAAGCGCCCGTTGCCGTTCTTTCCGTTGCTTTTTCGCTATTTTTAATGCTTGCTCATAACGTTTTCGAACGATTGCATTCCATCTGAAACCGACCGCAGCACTCGTCCGATCAAGCTTATCGCCAACTTCCTCAAACGCGTGAAGCTGTGTGCTTCCTTCCCGAACATGGCGAAGAACCGTTTCGGCAAGCAGTAAATCGTCTTCTTCCGACCATGCATCTTGTCTTACTTTTATCACGATTCGATCTCTCCTTATCTGGTATTGATTCATAATTTTCAAGTTTATAGTTTCATTTTTTGCCAAATAGGAGAAATCTATACGTGATTAGATAAAAAATTGCTAGATTGGATAAAAGACTGCTAGATTATTCATTTCGCTTTCGTTCATTAAAATAATCAAGGCGTTTTTGAATATTTTTTTCATACCCGCGTAAAGTCGGTTCATAAAACGTTTTTCCTTCCATATGATCTGGCAAATATTGCTGAACGACATAACCGTCCTTAAAATTGTGCGGATATTGATAACCTTCCCCATGTCCTAAGCCTTTTGCCCCTTTGTAGTGGGCATCCCGCAAGTGAAGCGGAACTTGTCCGGTTTTTTCATTTTTTACCGCATCCATTGCCCGGTCGATCGCCATAATCGTCGAATTGCTTTTTGGGGCGGTGGCTAAATAAAGGACAGCTTCTGCAAGTGGTATTCTTGCTTCGGGCATGCCGATAAAATCGACGGCATAGGCTGCGGCCTGTGCGATGAGCAGGGCATTCGGATCAGCTAGGCCGATATCTTCGGCTGCATGGACATAAAGCCTTCTCGCAATGAAACGTGGATCTTCGCCTGCATAGATCATTTTAGCAAGCCAATATATGGCGGCATCCGGGTCCGAACCACGGATGCTTTTA
Organism: Fictibacillus sp. Mic-4; assembly: GCF_049843615.1. Classification (NCBI taxonomy): domain Bacteria; kingdom Bacillati; phylum Bacillota; class Bacilli; order Caryophanales; family Fictibacillaceae; genus Fictibacillus; species Fictibacillus sp. Mic-4. The sequence goes on from NZ_JBBHZM010000002.1 coordinate 46,312, forward strand.
ATAAAGGCGGATATTGTATCATAATGGTTGTCCCCTTTTTTATCATATTGGAGGACACGCTTTTGAATCGATTCTTCAGCGATTTCAAGCGTAATGTGAATCTCTCCATGTTTGCCCGGTCTAGTCGTTAAGACGGCCAATTCAAGCGCATTTAATGCCGTTCGTGCATCGCCGTTGGCAACAGATACAAGGTGGTTTAACGCGTCTTCGTCCATTTCAATATCGTATTTACCATAGCCTCTTTCTTTATCTTGTAAACTTGTAATGATAATTTGGCGGATATGATGATCCGTCAATGGCTCGAAACGAAACAGGCGGCTTCTGGAGAGAAGAGCGGGATTGATTTCGAACATAGGACTTTCTGTCGTCGCGCCAATTAAAATGATGGTTCCATCTTCGACAAACGGAAGAAGTGCATCTTGTTGACTTTTGTTAAACCGGTGGATTTCATCGATAAATAAAACCGTTTTTACCTTGTCCATCATTAATCGATCTTTCGCTTCTTGAGTGACCCGCTTAATGTCAGCGACGCCACTTGTTACGGCATTCAATTGCGAGAAGAAAGCCGCCGTTGAATTGGCGATAATTTTTGCAAGTGTTGTTTTCCCTGTACCCGGCGGGCCGAAAAAAATCATCGGGGTTAATTGATCGGCCTCAATCGCGCGACGAAGCAGTTTTCCCTCGCCGACGATGTGGGATTGCCCGATAAATTCATTCACTGTACGCGGCCGCATACGATTGGCAAGCGGCCCCATCTTTTCTTTTTCATTTTCATGATGTGCCGAAAATAAATCCATGTCGCTCCCCCTTGATTTAAAAACGTTATGCAAGTTTAATTTCGCTTATTGACTCTACTATACACTTCTTTTTTATGCAAGGAGAAGTCTTTCATGCTATAATAGTACGGATTTATGTATGGAACGGAGTGAGCAATATGAAAATTTCTACAAAAGGACGTTACGGATTAACGATTATGATGGCATTGGCGAAAAAGTACGGTGAAGGGCCCGTTGCGCTGAAAGTCATTGCCAAGGAGCATCATCTATCAGAACACTATTTGGAGCAGTTAATTGCACCATTGCGCAATGCAGGACTTGTGAAAAGTATAAGGGGGGCATATGGAGGTTATATTTTAGCTAAAGATGCTAAATCGATAACTGCCGGAGATATTATTCGAGTTTTAGAGGGGCCAATTACCCCGGTTGAAGTGATGGAAGATGAAGAACCGGCAAAACGGAATTTATGGATGAAGATTCGCGATGCGGTTAAAAATGTACTGGACAATACAACATTGGAAGACCTGGCAACGTATCAAGATGACGGCAGCCAAGAAGGATATATGTTCTATATTTAAAAAAATGTGAAAGGATTAGGAACAGATGAACCATATTTATGTCGATCATGCCGCCACATCTCCCGTACATCCGGAAGTTGTAGAGGAGATGCTTCCCTATTTAACAGAGCATTTTGGGAATCCTTCGAGCATTCATTTTTTTGGCAGAAAAACGAGACAAGTTCTCGATGAAGCGCGGATGATTTGCGCGAGGAGCATTGGGGCCACTGCAAATGACATTATATTTACAAGCGGCGGAACGGAAGCTGATAATGCTGCATTATTTGGAATAGCGAACGAAAATAAGGCACGCGGCAAGCATATTATTACAACACAGATCGAACATCATGCTGTACTGCATACGTGCCATGAACTTGAAAAAAGAGGGTTTGAAGTAACGTATTTGCCTGTCGACCAATTCGGGCGCATCGCGCTTTCTGATTTACAGGCTGCACTGCGGGATGATACGATACTTGTGTCCATTATGTATGGAAATAATGAAGTCGGGACACTCCAGGATATACCGGCTATCGGAAAAATGCTGGAGGAACATCCCGCTTATTTTCATACGGATGCTGTTCAAGCATATGGTCTTGTGGACATCGATGTGAACGAACTGCATATTGATTTATTAAGTATATCAGGTCATAAAATTAATGGTCCTAAAGGAACGGGATTTTTATATGTGCGTGAAGGCATCGCCTTTCGCCCTCATCTTTTTGGTGGGGAACAAGAGCGCAAAAAGAGGGCAGGAACTGAAAATGTGGCCGGAATTCATGGACTCGCTAAAGCGGTTTCCATCATGTCCCAACAACGCCATGAACGGTTGAAAACGTACGAAAGTTTCCGAGATAAGATGTTATCGATCTTTAATGAAGAAGGAATTCAATTCGAATTAAATGGAGACAAGGAGCACTATCTCCCTCATATTTTAAACGTCAGCTTCCCGGGTATAAAAGCGGAAGTGATGCTTGTCAATCTTGATCTTGCCGGTATTGCGGCATCGAGCGGTTCCGCCTGTACGGCAGGTTCCGTCTTGCCTTCACACGTACTAGTTGCGATGTTTGGAGAAACAGACCGTGTAAAAACGGCTATTCGCTATAGTTTCGGGCTTGGCAACACACTCGAGAAAATCGAACAAGTCTCATGTGAGACAGTGAAAATTGTTAAACGGCTGCAAAAATAAAATACTTATATGAAGTGAGGTGAATCGCATGGCATCGAGAAACTTACAAAAGGCGCCTCAAGAAACCCGGGTCGTTATCGGAATGTCCGGCGGTGTTGACTCCTCTGTTGCCGCACTTATGTTGAAGAAACAGGGGTTTGATGTTGTCGGCATTTTTATGAAAAACTGGGATGATACCGACGAATTTGGCGTCTGCACGGCTACGGAAGATTTTAACGATGTAATTAAAGTATGCAACCAGATCGGCATCCCTTATTATGCGGTTAATTTTGAAAAAGAATATTGGGACAAGGTGTTTACCTACTTTTTAGAAGAATATAAGGCGGGACGGACACCGAACCCGGACGTTATGTGCAATAAAGAAATTAAGTTTAAAGCGTTTCTTGAGCATGCGTTAAACCTAGGAGCTGACTATGTGGCGACTGGCCATTATGCCCGTATTCAAGAGACGGGCGATGAAGTCCAAATGCTCCGGGGAATCGATGACAATAAAGATCAGACCTATTTTTTAAACCAGCTTTCCCAAGAACAGCTCTCGAAAGTCATGTTCCCTATCGGTGAGCTGACAAAACCAGAAATTCGCGAGATCGCAGCTGAAGCTAATTTAGCGACGGCAAAGAAAAAAGACTCGACCGGCATATGCTTCATCGGCGAGCGAGACTTTAAAGAATTTTTAAGTCATTATTTGCCTGCACAGCCAGGGACAATGCAAACACTTGATGGAGAAGTGAAAGGCAAACATGACGGGTTAATGTACTATACGATCGGCCAACGCCATGGTCTTGGCATTGGTGGAAATGGCGATCCATGGTTTGTTGTCGGCAAAAATTTAAAAGAAAACATTCTATATGTTGAACAAGGGTTTCATCATGAAGCGTTATACAGTGATCGTTTAACGGCCATTAACGTGAATTGGGTGAGCGATAAACCGATGAAAGACTTGTTTCATTGCACGGCCAAATTCCGTTATCGCCAGCCGGATAGAGGGGTGACGGTTAAGGTCGGAAAAACGAATACGGTAGAGGTCATCTTTGATGAACCACAACGTGCAGTCACTCCGGGACAGGCTGTCGTTTTTTACGATGGCGATGTATGCCTCGGAGGAGCGACCATCGATCAAGTGTTTAAAAATGATAGGCGCATTCCTTATTTGTAAAACCAACCTTAAAATGAAGGTTGGTTTTTTGATATACTTATTGTGAAACAAAGTCAGGAGGGTCAGTTGTGTCAGTAAATGACTATTTGAAAAAAGGTAAATTTGAAGAAGCCGCTAATATATTAAATGAACAAATTGAAAAAGACCCGGACAACCCGGTTCATTATATCAATTTTGGCAATTTACTTACAGCTGTTCATGAGCATGAAAAAGCACTCGTTTTCTTTGAAAAAGCGCTGGAGATCGATCCAGCTGCCGCCAGTGCCCATTATAGCGCAGGCATTACTTTCTATAAATTGGAGCGGTTCGATGAAGCGATTCAAATGTTTTTAAAAGGAATTGAAAAAGGCCTGAATGACGCAGATAGTTATTTTATGCTCGGCATGTGTTATGTACATAAAGAGGAGTCCATCCGCGCATTGCCCCATTTTTTACGAGCTATCGAGTTAAATGATGAAGATGTTGATTCGTTATTTCAATACGGATTATGCCTGGCTCGTGTAGGTCAAGTCGACCAGGCTTCCAGTATGTTTAAAAAAGTGATTGACAAAGATTCAAAGCATGCAGATGCGTATTATAATCTTGGCGTCGCTTATGCCTTTTTTGAAAACGAAGAAGAAGCACTCGACATGTTTAATGCGGCTCTCCGAATTCAGCCCGATCATTATTTGGCAGCAAACGGGAAAAAGAAAATGGAAGAAAAGTTAGGAAAATGATGAAAATGGAGTTTTGAAGGATGGAAAAACAGCCTTCTTTTGATTTATTTGGCGAACACGGGCGTTATATTAAAGGAACATTGCTGGCAACCGTTTTTGTCAATCATGAAAATTTATATACTGTAGCTAGAATTAGAGTCCGTGAAACGAATGAAAATTACGATGAAAAAGAAGTGATGATCGTAGGAACGCTTCCGCCTTTGCATGAAGATGAAACATATATTTTTTTCGGTTCGTTTAAAGAACATCCGAAATACGGAAAGCAATATACAGTCACACATTTTCGCAAAGATTTGCCGCAATCGCGAGAAGGGATCATTCACTATTTGTCAGGTGATTTTTTTCAAGGAATCGGGAAAAAAACAGCTGAGGCGATTGTCGATACGCTTGGTGAAAATGCGATTACAAAAATACTTGAAAATCCCGATGTTTTAAATTCGATACCGAAATTAACGGAGGAGAAAGCGCAAAAGCTTTATGCTTCGCTCATCGAACATCAAGGTCTCGAGCAAGTGATGATTACATTGAGTCAGTACGGCATCGGCCCACAATTGTCGATGAAAATTTATCAAACATACGAAGAAAATGCGCTTTCGATCATACAGAACAACCCCTATCAATTAATTTATGATATCGAGGGAATCGGTTTTCAGCGGGCAGATGAAATCGGAAGGGGAATCGGTCTTTCCTTATTGCATCCTGACCGGATACGGGCGGCCTGCCTTTATATTCTTCAGGAAATCGGAGCGGAATTTGGACACGTTTACCTCCCGATGCAAACAGTCATCAAGGAAGTTCAAAAACTGCTCGGGAGCGGAAAGGACACGATTGAAGAATCGACAGTTTTTCGCGAAATTGAAGGATTGCGCGAAGAAAAGAAAATCATCATTGAGGAAGACAGGGTGTATATCCCATCGCTTTACTATGCGGAAAAAGGACTGGCAAACATCATCCGTTCCATTTCGGCTCAAGATGAATATAAGGACGCGTTTGCAACATCCGAATTTCTAAAAGCGCTCGGAGATTTAGAAGAACGACTTTCGATTGAGTACGGAGAGTCACAAAAAGAGGCCATCGAAACCGCGCTATATTCACCGATAATGATATTGACAGGTGGTCCAGGAACGGGGAAAACGACCGTTATTAAAGGAATTGTTGAGCTTTACGGCGAGCTTCACGGCGTATCCCTGGATCCTTCTATGTATAAAAAAGATGAACCTTTCCCCATTTTGCTCGTTGCCCCTACTGGACGGGCGGCAAAACGAATGACCGAATCGACAGGTATTCCGGCCAGTACCATTCACCGATTGCTTGGATGGAAAGGCGGTTCGGGATTTGAACGGGATGATGATCATCCGTTAGAAGGGAAGTTGCTTATCATCGACGAAATGTCAATGGTTGATATATGGCTCGCCTATGCATTATTTAAGGCGTTGCCAAAACAAATGCAAGTCATTATTGTCGGCGATGAAGACCAACTCCCGTCTGTTGGACCGGGGCAAGTGTTAAGTGACCTCATTTCGTCGGGTGTCATACCTACTGTTGCTTTGTCTGATATATACAGACAAGCTAAAGGGTCCTCCATTATTGATTTGGCCCACCATATTAAAAATGGCGAAGTACCTAACGATTTACTGGGCAAACACAGTGACCGGCGTTTTTTTCCATGTACGCAAAACCAGGTGATGGATGTAATCAGGCAAGTTTGTGAAAATGCGTATCGAAAAGGATATTCAAAAAAGGATATTCAAGTGCTTGCCCCGATGTACAAAGGGAATGCAGGGATTAATCAGTTAAACGAACAGCTGCAACAATTATTTAATCCAAAATCCGATCAAAAGCGGGAAATTGTAATTAATCATCTCGTATATCGGGTTGGCGATAAAGTACTCCAGCTCGTGAATCAGCCAGAAGACCATGTATACAATGGAGATATTGGTGAAATCGCATCCATTATTTATGCGAAAGAAACAGTGGATAAGCAAGACCAAATTGTCGTCCGTTTTGATGAAGTTGAAGTCGTCTATAACCGACAGTCTTTTCATCATCTTACACATGCTTATTGCTGTTCCATTCATAAATCGCAAGGAAGTGAATTCCCTATAGTCGTATTGCCGATTGTGAAAAGTTACTATCGAATGCTGCGGAGGAATTTAGTCTACACGGCTGTTACAAGAAGTAAAGAATTTTTAATATTATGCGGTGAAATTAACGCCTTTGAAATGGCCGTTAAACGAAATAATGAGGCGAATCGATACTCAATGCTAAACGAACGGCTGAAAAAACAGGGCATGGAAAACGTTTCAAGCATGAACAACCAACCATAGAGGAAAGCTAAGAAATGTTCGGAAGGGTGGGGGTACTTTGCGAACATTTTCCTTATTAAAAAGGATAAGCGTCATCGATCAAAAGAGCCAGAAGTCAGCAGGAAAAGTGGAAGACATTTTCATTGACCAAACTGGAAAAGTCCATGGCTTTGTCATATGCAAGCAAAGATTTTTTGCACGAAAATGTTTCGTTTCTTTTTCCGACGTTTCTTTTCCTAATGACCAGACGATGTTCGTTTCTGAGTGCCGAATGTCGCCTAAAGGGTTTAAAGAACAAAGATTAAAACCTTTCTTTACGATGACACTAAAGCCGCGATTTTTCCTTAAACAACCGATATATTCAAACGAAGGGGAAACGGTAGCTGTCATTGAGGATGTATATTTTTCCACTGATTGGGGCACCATTGTAGCTATTGAGGTGACGGAAGGATTGTTTTCAGATTTAATGGAGGGCAGGAAACTTAAATATGCCAACCAACCTCTATTAATTGGAAAGGATTCCTTTTTCGTCCGGTAGTTATAAAGGAGGCCTTCAATCAATGGTTTGTCCGAACTGCGGCCGAAAAGACATCGGTAAAATTGGTGTTAACCAGTATTATTGCTGGAATTGTTTTATTGAACTTTCCATTATCAACGGGCGGCTCTCTTTGCATCAAGTGGAAGAAGACGGCTCGCTCACAACACTCGATGATTTATTTGAAGATTATGATTTAACGATTGATGGACAAGCGCCATAAAGAGGGGCTCATGCCGAACATGAGCCCCTCCTTCATAGAAACATTTCCATAAGGTTAAGCTAACAGGTAGGAGGTGATCAAATTGAGTCGCCAGGAAGGGATAAAATGGATGACCCGCTTATCTGTGATGCTGCTCGCCTTTTTATGCTTTTTTGTTTTTTTGAAGCTTTCGCCGATTTGGAAGCCCATTTTATCGATTATTAAAGCCGCATTTATTCCGTTTTTTATTGCCGTATTTATTACGTATTTGCTTCATCCTCTTGTCGAAAAGCTATATGCAAAAGGATTTCCAAGGACGTTAGCTATTCTGCTTATTTATATTTTATTTTTTGGCGGAATTGGATTGGGTCTTTACAAAGGAATTCCAAATATGATCGCTCAAATGAGAGAGTTGATGACAAATATTCCTGATATAACAAAGACGTATGAGCAATGGCTCATGGAAGTAGATCATCATACATCTAAACTTCCGCATACCATCCATGTTCGGATTGAAGAATATATTCAATCCATTGAAAAATATGTCGAAAAAATGGCCTCGACAGCCGTAGATTCGATTAGAAAAATTGTTGATTATTTTTTTGTATTCATTATTATCCCATTTCTTGTGTTTTACTTTTTAAAAGATATTGAAAAAATTAAGCGAACCATCTGGTATATCACGCCCAGGAAATGGCGAAAAGAAGGAAAACGACTTCTGCATGATATTGATGAATCGCTGGGTGGATACATACGGGGGCAAATTCTTGTCGGACTGATCCTTGGTGGAGCAGCTACACTGGCATTATGGGCAATTCATATGCCTTATCCGATATTGCTAGGAGCGCTAATAGCGGTTACGGATATTATTCCTTATTTTGGACCTATTTTAGGAGCGATTCCTGTTATTTTTATCGCATTGACGATTTCCGTAAAAATGGTCATCATTGTTATTGTCATAATGCTCGTACTTCAATTTATCGAAGGGAATTTGCTCGGGCCGTTTATTATCGGCAGAAGCTTACAAATACATCCGGTACTGATTATTTTTGCCCTTTTAGTAGGCGGTGAAATTGGCGGAATACCCGGCTTGATTCTTGGTGTTCCGGTGTTTGCCGTTTTAAAAGTTATTTTTATGCATATTCGCAATTATCGATTGTCATTAAAGTTTGACAAAGAAAGTTAAGAATGCTTATACTACTAATTAGATATGCAGTAAAAACGATGAGGGAACTTAGTATGTGCAAGGCCTTTTTAAGAGAGGAGTGCCCGAGGCTGAAAGGCATTCTAAAAGAAGCGGCACAGAAGCTATTCCAGAGTGCAGCTAATCACTGCCGTCACCCTGCGTTAAAGGGTTTTAAGGTGATGAATGATTTTTTTATTATTCATAACCAGGGTGGTACCGCGTGAAACAACTCTCGTCCCTGATTTTAGGGCGGGAGTTTTTTGTTTTTCCGAATTTGTATTCAATTAAGAAGGGAGATAGGGAAATGAAACAATTAACTTCAGCACAAGTAAGGCAAATGTTTTTAGATTTCTTCCAGGAGAAAGGCCACCATGTTGAACCAAGTGCATCACTCGTTCCGCATGATGACCCGTCGCTATTGTGGATTAATAGCGGTGTCGCTACATTAAAGAAATATTTTGACGGCCGGGTCATTCCGGAAAATCCCCGTATCGTTAATGCGCAAAAATCGATCCGTACGAACGATATTGAGAATGTTGGGATTACAACGAGGCACCATACATTTTTTGAAATGTTGGGGAACTTTTCGATTGGCGATTATTTTAAAGAAGGCGCTATTCTCTGGGCATGGGAGTTTTTAACGAGTGACAAGTGGATTGGCTTCGACCCATCGAGGCTGTCAGTAACCATACATCCGGAAGATGATGAAGCATATGACATTTGGCTAAATAAAATCGGTATCCCGGAAGAACGTATTATTCGGTTGGAAGGAAACTTCTGGGATATTGGTGAAGGCCCGAGCGGACCAAACAGTGAAATTTTCTATGACCGAGGCCCGGCTTACGGAAATGATCCGAATGATCCAGAGCTTTATCCAGGAGGGGAAAATGACCGTTACTTAGAAGTTTGGAACCTTGTTTTCTCTCAATTCAACCATAATCCCGATGGTACATATACTCCGCTTCCGAAGAAAAACATTGATACGGGAATGGGTCTTGAACGGATGGTATGCGTCATTCAAGATGTACCAACCAACTTTGATACTGATCTATTTATGCCGATCATCCGCAAAACAGAGGAAATTTCTCATGTCCAATACGGTCAGAGTAAAGAACAGGATACTGCGTTTAAAGTGATTGCAGACCATATTCGTACGGTGACGTTCGCGGTATCAGACAATGCGCTTCCGTCCAACGAAGGACGGGGATACATTCTTCGCCGCCTCATACGCCGGGCAATCCGGTTTGCGAAAAAAATCGGTTTAGATCGTCCGTTCATGTTTGAACTCGTACCAGTTGTTGCTGATATCATGGTTGATTATTATCCGGAAGTAAAAGAAAAGGTGCCATTTATTCAAAAAGTCGTGAAAAATGAAGAAGAACGCTTCCATGAAACGATTAATGAGGGTCTGGCAATTTTAGAAGAAGTGATTGCAAAAGAAAAGAAAAAAGCCAGTACGGTCATTAGCGGCGAGGATGCTTTTAAATTATATGATACATTCGGTTTCCCATTTGAATTGACCGAAGAGTATGCTGAAGAACATGGCATGACGGTTGACCGAGAAGGATTTGAAACAGAAATGGAAGCTCAGCGCGAGCGGGCGCGAAAAGCAAGACAAGACATTGATTCCATGCAGGTGCAGGGCGGCGTGCTTAGCGAGATTAAAGTCGAAAGCGAATTTGTCGGCTATGATCAGGAGAAAAGTTCCTCTGTTATTTTAGAACTCTTGCAAAACGGCGAAAGGGTTGAAGCGCTTGGCGAAGGGGATGAAGGTCAAATCATTCTCGATGTCACCCCATTTTATGCGGAAAGTGGGGGCCAAATTGCCGACCAGGGAACGATTACTGGTGAAGGGCTTGAACTATTTGTAAAAGATGTCCAGAAAGCGCCTAATGGCCAAAACCTTCATACGATCGTTGTGAAAAAAGGAATCGTTCAGCCGGATATGAAAGTGAGAGCTCATGTGAACGAAGAAAAAAGAGCATCCATTGTGAAAAACCATACGGCCACACACCTATTGCATCAGGCGTTAAAAGATGTATTAGGCAAACATGTCAATCAGGCGGGCTCGCTTGTCGCACCTGATCGCCTGCGTTTTGACTTTTCGCACTTTGGCAGCATATCTCCTGAAGAATTGGAACAAATCGAAGAAATTGTAAATAAAAAGATCTGGCGAAATATCGCTGTCACGAAAATGTACAAACCGCTTGATGAAGCAAAAGCAATGGGTGCAATGGCGCTTTTCGGTGAAAAATATGGCAAAATCGTTCGTGTCGTGCAAATTGGCGACTATAGTTTAGAGCTATGCGGCGGTTGCCATGTGAACAATACAGCGGAAATCGGATTGTTCAAAATTGTTGCTGAAACAGGTATCGGTGCAGGAACGCGCCGCATTGAAGCTGTTACAGGCGAACATGCCTATCGGTTGTTAAAAGAACAAGTAAACCTTTTGAAAGACGTTTCGCAGCTTTTAAAAACAAACATGAAAGAGGTTCCTTCAAGAGTCGAAGCCTTGCAAGGTCAACTGCGCGATCTTCAACGTGAAAAAGAGTCTCTTGCAGCTAAACTCGGGTCAATGGAAGCAGGAAACCTTCTTAATGAAAAACAAGAAATAAATGGTGTTTCCGTTCTCGTAAAAAAAGTAAATGCAGCGGATATGAACAGCCTTCGATCAATCGTTGATGATTTGAAAAATAAACTCGAAAGCGGAATTATTGTTCTAGGTAGCGTCAATAATGAAAAAGTAAATATTGTAGCCGGGGTGACAAAAGATTTAATCGTGAAAGGCTATCATGCAGGAAATCTTGTAAAAGAAGTCGCAAGCCGCTGCGGAGGTGGCGGAGGTGGCCGTCCGGATATGGCTCAAGCCGGCGGGAAAAATCCGGAAAAATTAGAGGAAGCCTTGCAATCTGCAATAAATTTAATTAAAACTGTTTCCTAAATTTTCTTAGATAGGGTACAATGTGAGTATAATCTTATATTTTGTATAAAATTTAAATGAAATTTGTACAAAAAAAGGGAGAAGCTAGAGAAAGAGGTGTTGGCGTGTGAGTTCAATGGACAAGACGATGAAGTTTAGTTTTAATGATGATTCAATGGATACGAATGTCAAAAAAGTGCTGTTAACTGTTTATAATGCATTGCAGGAAAAAGGCTATAATCCAATTAACCAGATCGTAGGCTACCTTTTGTCCGGGGATCCCGCCTATATTCCTCGCCACAATGATGCAAGAAGCATGATCCGTAAACTCGAACGAGACGAGTTAATTGAGGAGCTTGTTAAATCTTATTTAGCCAATCAAAAAGAAGGAACGATCTAATGGCAAGAATTCTTGGGCTAGATGTCGGCTCGGCTACGATTGGCGTCGCGGTAAGCGACGAACTAGGCTGGACCGCACAGGGAATTGAAACGATTAAGCGAAAAAGCCATCTCCCTGATGAAGCATTTGACCGCATCGGTGAATTAATCAACGATTACGCCATTGAAAAAGTGGTCGTTGGTTTACCGAAAAACATGAATGGGACGATTGGTCCCAGCGGCGAGGCGTGCCAGGCATTCGCCGGGCAGCTGAAAGACCGTTTTGGGCTACCTGTTGAATTATGGGACGAGCGATTAACAACAATGGCCGCCGAAAGAACGTTAATTTCGGCAGATGTCAGCCGGAAAAAACGAAAAAAAGTGATAGACAAAATGGCAGCCAGCTTAATTTTACAAAGTTATTTAGATCATAGCGGTCGATAAATTGAAAGAGGTGACGAAAATCATGGCAACTGAAGAAAGAGAACAAATTGTGATTCCTGGCGAAAATGGAGAAGAAAACTTATTTGAAGTGCTGCTAACGATTGATGGAAGTACGACACCAACGGGACATTCGTATATGCTGCTTGTACCTGTCGGAGAAGACCATGACAACGATGATGAGGAAGAACAGGAAGTTTTTCCTTTCCGCTATGTTGAAAAGGGCGAGAATGACGACGATTTAGAGCTTTACCCTCTTGAAACTGAAGAAGAATGGCAAATGGTTCAAGAAGTGCTTGATGCGTTGTCTGATGAAGATTTAGAGGAATAATCGAGAAACGGCCAATGGAAAAGATTTTCCATGGCCGTTTCTTATTAAAAAAAGATCCTGTATTCTTCTGACATTTTTCGATTTTTTCTTATAAAACTAGACATGTTACCGACTTATAGTATAATAAAGCAGAATGAAAGGGGAGAATATGGTGGTTCAAGGCGACTCTTTTAACTCTGCTAAAATCCAAAAGAAACGACCTGTTTGGAAGATCTTGCTATTCGTATTTGTAGCGATTATCGGGGTCATTATCCTTTTATGTATCGCCGGATCGATTTATATAAAAAATGAACTTGGTCCAGTTGATCCTGGCAATAAAAAGCCGGTTACAGTTGAAATTCCAATTGGTTCGTCAACCCAGGATATCGGGCACCTTCTTAAGGAAAAAAACTTAATTGAAAGCAGCACGCTTTTCCGTTACTATATCCTTTATAAAGAAGAAAGCGGCTTTAAAGCAGGGGTTTATGAACTGAACCGATCAATGGACGCCGATCAAATTATTGCCGCATTAAAAGATGGGAAACATCTTAAAAAGCAAAGAAAGGTGACGATCCCTGAAGGATTTACAGTCCCGCAAACGGCTGAAGCGATTAGTAAAGCAACAGGAAAAAATAAGAACGATATTTTAAAAATAATGAATGATGAAACGTTTTTAAAAGACTTAAAAGCGAAATATCCGGTACTTGGAAAGGAAATTTTCAATAAAAAACTATACTATCCTTTAGAAGGATATTTATTCCCGGCTACCTATGAGATTGACGCGAAAGGCGCAGATCCAAAAAAAATCATCGAAAAAATGGTGAAGAAAACAAATGATGTCATAAATGAATATGGTGCTGATTTTGAGCAAAGCAAAAAATCGACGTTTACCATTCTTACACTGGCTTCGCTTATTGAAGAAGAATCGCAACGGCCGGAAGATCGCGCCAAAATTTCGGGTGTGTTTTATAACCGATTAGCCAAAGGAATGAAGCTCGAATCAGATCCTACTGTTAAGTATGCAATGAAAAAATTCAATGTGAAAGTGTATTATAAAGATTTGAAAATTAATTCGCCATATAACACGTATAAATATAAAGGTCTGCCTGTCGGTCCTATCGCTTCCCCGGGAGAAGAATCCATTAAGGCGGCGCTGCACCCGACGAAATCAGATTACCTTTTCTTCTATGCAAGACCGAACGGTGAAGTAATTTATACAAAAACGTTAAAAGAACATGATGAAGTGTATAAAAAATATCACCATGAATGGGACAAGATCGCAAGGAAAAGCTAACATAGAAACAAAATGGTACGTATCTCAGAAAGAGGAGGCTTCCTATGGTCAAAACAGATGTAGAACGTTATATTGAACAGTTGATCCCGAAAAGGGGAGCTCTTATTGAAGAGATGGAAGAGTATGCGAAAAATAATGGTGTTCCGATTATGGATATTGTCGGAATCGAAGCTTTGTTACAGGTGCTTCGTTTATATCAACCAAAAAAAATTCTTGAAGTCGGAACAGCCATTGGCTATTCTGCCATTCGAATGGCTCTCTGCTTGCCGGACTCCATCATTTGGACGATCGAACGGGATGAAGAACGGTATGACCTTGCGCTTGCCAATATTAAAAAGGCAGGCTTAGATGGAAGGATCGAAGTATTATATGGTGATGCAACCGATCTAGTGGATGAAGTAGCCGAAAAAGGACCGTTCGATTTTATTTTTATTGATGCGGCCAAAGGACAATATGAACGTTATTTTGAAAATTATGGTAATGCACTTGGGGATAAGGGAGTCATCGTTTCCGACAATGTCCTGTTTAAAGGGTATGTAGCCAATGATGAAAATCTGGAAAGCAGACGAATGCGCTCCCTTGTGAAAAAAATCCGAAATTATAATGATTTTATAATGAAGCATCCCGGATTTGTGACAACAATACTGCCTGTAGGAGACGGAATGGCAATCAGCATTAAAAAAGAAAAAGCAGATTAGACCTGAGGCCAGGGCTGGAAGGAGAAGATAAATGGCAAGAAAACCAATTATAATCGGAGTAGCTGGCGGCTCGGGTTCAGGAAAAACGACGGTAGCAAAAGAAATTTACCGCCAGTTTTCGGATCAGTCGATCTTGATCATTGAACAAGATTCCTACTATAAAGATCAATCCGAAAAAACGATGGAAGAGAGATTAAAAACGAATTACGATCATCCTCTTGCGTTTGATAATGATTTGCTTATTGAGCAAATTAACCGCCTTTTGGAATATAAAACCATCGAAAAGCCAGTATATGACTATACAGTTCACACAAGAAGTGATAAAATTATTCCAGTTGAACCGAAAGACGTCATCATTTTAGAAGGAATTTTAATACTGGAAGACGAGCGGTTACGCAACTTAATGGATATAAAGGTATTTGTCGATACTGACGCAGATGTGCGTATAATACGTAGAATGGTTAGAGACATCAGGGATCGCGGGCGAACCCTGGAATCGGTAATTGACCAATATATATCCGTAGTTCGTCCGATGCATAATCAATTTATTGAACCTACAAAACGTTATGCTGATATCATTATCCCTGAAGGTGGACAAAATCGTGTCGCTATCGACCTGATGGTAACGAAAATTCGAACCATATTGGAAGAAAAGGCGATTTTGGGAAAAATGAGGTGAATGTTGCCTCATTTTTTCCCATATAGTAAAGCAATTCCCGTGTAACCGCTTTATTTTTAAAGGATTGCTATACATATCTAACCGTTTGAAAAATATATAGTAATCAAGGACATTCAATTATCGAAGGAGTGAATACGCCGATGGCAGAGGAAAAAAAACACTACATGACATTAGAAGGTAAAGAGAAGTTAGAAAAAGAACTTGAATATTTAAAAACCGAAAAGCGTAAAGAAGTTGTTGAACGCATTAAAGTAGCTCGCAGTTTCGGTGATCTTTCGGAGAACTCTGAATATGATGCAGCGAAAGATGAACAAGCTTTCGTTGAATCAAGGATCGTTCAATTGGAAAAGATGATTCGCAATAGCGTGATCATAGAAGATTCGCAGGAAGCGCCGGATACCGTTACGATTGGTAAATCCGTTAAATTTGTTGAACTTCCTGATGGCGAAGAAGAAACGTACATGATCGTCGGAAGCGCCGAAGCCGATCCTTTTGAAGGGAAGATTTCAAACGATTCCCCAATGGCAAAAAGTTTATTGGGGAAAAAGATTGGTGATGAAGTAGCTGTTCAAACGCCTGGCGGGGAAATTCTCGTAAGGATTTTAGAAGTGAAATAACAAAAATAGCAGTTTCACGATTTGTGAAGCTGCTATTTTTTGTTTTAACCGAATGGTATTCGACCACAATAGTAAAAAGAGGTGGTCGGGTGAATATTCAAAAACGTCTAATCCTATTAGGGGTCATTTTTTTATGCTGCATGTCCTTGTTGATTGCGAGGCTTATGCAAATTCAACTCATTTCTACCGAGTCATTTTCTAAACATCAAATCAATTTAATAGCTGAAAGCGTGAAACAAAGGACTCATTCGTTAACGATTAACGATGGGAGAGGACAGTTTGTTGATCGTAATGGCTTACTTATATCTGCTGAAATGAAGCCTGCGATCGTTTTATTTCCGTTTTTGCAAAATAAGCATTGGCCGATTGATAAAATAGCTGAAATATTACGTATTCGTCCGTCCTTTTTAACACAGTCATTGAAAACAAAAGATCGGCCGTTTATTTTAGATTGTCAGTTAACAGAACAGCAAATGGAACAGGTGAATGATTTGAAAATACCTGGTGTTTATGCACAATATATCGCCAGAAAAAAATCAGCCCCATTTGCCAATCATCTCCTCGGGGTCACAGGGGAAGATCCGGATTATATTCGCAAAATGTATCCTGAAAGACTAGAAAAAGGAGACATTGCCATAAACACGAAAATAGGGAAGACAGGTTTGCAAAAAGCATTTGATCCTTTTTTGCTTTCTGAAGGGGAAACGAAACTGATTTACCATGTTGATAGAGCAGGTGGGCCATTATTCGGGCTTGATGTGAAATATGCTGCACAGGCTAACCCGTATTACCCGGTTACTGTTCAAACGACCATTGACAAAAGAAAGCAGCAAATTTTAGAAAAGGCGATTGACCAACAACGGATTCGAATGGTGGGGCTGTTCTGCTTGATGTGGCAACAAGTGAATTACTTGGGATGGTAAGCCGCCCTGTAACCGATGGTTTAAGCGCAAACGAAATGTTACGAAGGCATTCACCAGGCTCTATCTTTAAGATTGTAACAGCCGCCGCCGCAATTGAAAATGACACAGTTTCATCTTGGCGGACGTTTAATTGTGATCTTGGAATCGATCAAAAAAAGGCGCGAATTCCAGCGGGCAGGCTATCGTTCAATGAAAGCTTTGCCCAAAGTTGCAACGCGACATTCGGCATATTGGCGAACGAGTTGATTTTAAAGAAACAAAACGTTATTGAAAATTATGCGAAGCGGCTCGGATTGTTAGGGATATCCGGATGGACGGGTGATATTTACCACTTTGAGCATTTTCGCCAATTTCCTGAAGAAGAGAAAGGAGTCGTATGGAAAAGGAAAAGAGATAAAACGATCCCGCTCGCTGTCAGCCAAACAGCGATTGGCCAGCTGAACGTTCAAGTGAGCCCGCTTGCCATCGCTAATATGATGGCGACCATCGCCAGGGGAGGTAAAGGTAAAGAAGTACGAGCTGTAACGTCCATTCGTTATAAAAATGGCTCAACATTGGCGAGTTTCCCTTCCCATCAATTGTACAAAGAAACGATTTCAAACTATACAGCGATGAAGCTTCAGGAACTTCTCCGCCTTGTCGTTACCCATTCTAAAGGGACAGGTATGGCACTGAATGGTCTTCCTTATGCTGTTGCGGGTAAATCCGGGACGGCGGAAAAAGGCAAAGGTAATTCAAAAAATAATAAATGGTTTGCCGGATATTTTCCGTTCGATCGCCCAAAGTATGCTTTAGTTGTCGTTGATCTCGATCAAAAAACGGAAAACCGAACGATTAAAGCATTCTCCCAAATCGTGACTGAACTATATAAAAGTGACAGTAAGTAGTGCAGGGATCTTTCTAAGAAATCACAATGTCCGCAAAATATTTTGTTGAAAGGATGTATCGTGTTAAAATTGGGGTAGCAAATTGAAGGGGGTAGCTATCCATATGGCAAACAAACTACGATACCAATCACGGCATGAAAAACGGAAACAAAATCGGATGTTAAATATAGCGATTGGAATTGTGGTCATCTTAATTCTTATTGTAGGTACCAGCATTTTTCTGGGTGGAAATAATGATTCCGCGACAGATAACAGTCATAAAAATGTCACAACGGCTACTTCACCTCGCGAGAAGGATAAAAGCAAAGATGATTTCGTCGTAGATGAAGGAAAGAAGAAAGAGGAAAAGAGTGACAAGTCGACCGATGATAAAAAGTCGAAAGATGAAAAGGAAAAGTCGAAAGATGAAGTAAAAGGAGGAGGACCCGAGGGACCGTGGGAACCTATCGGCACTTCGCAAAAAGAGCCGCATACGAAATCATACGATATGAATTCCGAAGACTGGAAGGAAATGACGAAAGCATTATCTTATGCTTCGGGAATTTCCGAAAGTGACATGACCATATTATGGCTTGGGAACGGAGGGGGTCCCGATAAATCGTTAGGACGTGTAAAGTCCAAATCGGATCCATCAAAAAAATATACGATTATGCTTCAATGGGTGCCTGAAAAAGGTTGGCAGCCAACAAGCGTTGAACCTTTACAATAAACCTGCCTCAATTTGGCAGGTTTATTTCATTCTTGAAATAATAAGAAATCTATGTTATCTTGTAACCTGTAAACGATTAAAACATAGTATATTGATAGGAATTATAATATTAATTATACTGGAGATGGACATCATGGGCAGAGAATTTATCGATATGTTTGATGAGTGGGCGGATTCGTATGACTTATCCGTTACAGGCCACGATAAAGAATATAGAGAAGTGTTTGATCGTTATGATGATATTTTAACGACGGTAGCATCTAAATCAATTGGGACCGTTGTTGAGTTTGGCGTCGGGACAGGAAACCTCACCGAAAAGCTGCTTTCGTTTGGAAGGACCGTATATGGCATTGAGCCATCAAAAGCAATGAGGGAAAAAGCGAAAGCCCGCTTTCCGCAGATTTCTTTTTTTGACGGGGATTTTTTACAATTCCCTGCTCTGCCGGAAAAAGTAGATTCGATTGTAAGCACATATGCTTTTCATCATTTAACAGATGAAGAAAAGGATCAAGCCCTCCAATTATATAGCCAGCTTTTAAATGAAAATGGTAAAATTGTATTTGCAGATACGGCTTTTCTTCATGAACAAGACAGACAGGAGCGTCATGAAATGGTTAAACGGCAAGGGTATTACAATTTGTTGAACGACCTTAAAACGGAATATTATACAACCATTGATATATTGCATGACCTCTTTACAAAAAACGGATTTGACGTTTCATTTAAAAAATTGAATGTATATGTCTGGTTAATGGAGGCCGTAAAAAAATAACGTAAATGGAGTGTAATGATGAGAATCGGTATTATTGGCGCAATGGAAGAAGAAGTAATCATACTTCGCGATCAACTACAAAACAAAGAGGAAAGGCAATTGGCCGGTTGTGAGTTTTATGCAGGGCAAATTAACGGGATCGATATCGTTTTGCTTAAATCCGGAATCGGCAAGGTGAATGCGGCGATTGGAACCACCTTGCTGATTCAATTGTATCGTCCAGACTACATTATTAATACTGGTTCCGCAGGAGGATTTCATAAAGAATTAAATGTTGGGGATGTTGTCATCTCGACAGAAGTCCGTCATCATGATGTCGATGCAACGATTTTTGGCTATGAATATGGCCAGGTGCCGCAAATGCCTGCTTATTATAAGCCTGATCGCTTATTGATTGATATTGCCAAAAAAAGCGGCGAAAAGGTTAGCGGTATTCAAGTCGTAAAAGGACTCATCGCCTCAGGAGACTCGTTTATGAGCGATCACGAGCGAGTGGAATTTATCCGGACAAAATTTAACGACTTGTACGCAGCGGAAATGGAATCGGCTGCGATCGCACAGGTATGTTACCAGTTCAACTTGCCATTTGTGATCATCAGGTCGCTTTCCGACATTGCCGGAGTCGATGCTAGATTATCTTACGACCAATTTTTAGAAACGGCCTCCAAACATTCGGCTGAGCTCGTACTATTAATGATAGAGGAGTTGAAGAAGCATGGTTAAAAAAATGAATGTAGAAAGTTTTAATTTAGATCACACAAAAGTAGCGGCGCCTTATGTTAGGCTCGCCGGGATAACGGAAGGGAAAAACGGCGATATCATTCATAAATACGATATTCGTTTTTGCCAGCCGAACAAAGAGCATATGGAAATGCCGGCTCTTCACTCATTGGAACATTTAATGGCCGAAAATATTCGCAACCATCACTCTACTGTTGTTGATATAAGCCCAATGGGGTGCCAGACAGGATTTTATTTATCGGTTATCAATCATGACAATTATGAAGAGATATTAGAAGTGCTCGAAAAAACATTGAATGATGTACTTGAAGCTGATGAAGTCCCTGCATGCAATGAAGTACAATGCGGGTGGGCGGCAAGTCATAGCCTGGAAGGCGCAAAAGATATCGCCCGAAAAATGCTTTCAAGGAAAAACGAATGGACAAAAATTTTTGCAGACTAATTTATCGGTTCGAAAAACCAGGGTCCCAGGCCCGCTTTTTGGACCTTCCATAAGGAGTCGTTTTTATGACGGTATACAAAAGCATACATGACGTCATCGGAAATACACCGCTCTTAGAAATTACTCAATTTAACTTGCCAAACAGTGTCCGTCTTTTTGCGAAATTGGAGTATTTAAATCCGGGCGGCAGCGTGAAGGATCGATTAGGAAAAGAATTAATAGAGGATGCAATGCGGACTGGAAAACTGAAACCCGGCGGAACGATTATTGAACCGACTGCGGGAAATACAGGAATTGGACTTGCACTTTGCGCCATTAATAAAAATATTTCAGTCATTTTTGTTATCCCCGAAAAATTTAGCAGTGAAAAGCAAGCATTGATGAAAGCATTAGGTGCACAAATTGTCCATACGCCGACTGAGTTAGGAATGAAGGGTGCCATTGAAAAAACAAATGAGCTGCTGGCCGAAATTCCCGGATCATACTCACCCGCACAGTTTTCCAATCCCGCCAATCCCCTCGCGTATTACAAAACGCTTGGGCCTGAAATTTGGAGGGATCTACAAGGAAAAGTGGATATTTTTGTTGCCGGTGCCGGAACTGGCGGCACATTTATGGGTTGTGCCAGCTTTTTAAAAGAAAAAAATCCGAGAGTAAAAACAGTTATTGTCGAGCCGGAAGGATCAATCTTAAATGGCGGCAAGTCCGGACCGCACAAAACCGAAGGAATTGGAATGGAGTTTTTGCCGGAATATATGGATCCAGCTTATTTTGATTCCATTCATACCATTTCTGACAGCCATGCTTTTCAACGGGTGAAAGAGCTTGCTGAAAAAGAAGGATTGCTTGTAGGCAGTTCATCTGGCGCTGCTTTTCACGCCGCATTGATCGAAGCGGAAAATGCACCCATCGGATCAACTATCGTTACGATTTTTCCTGATGGCAGTGAACGATACTTAAGCAAAAAAATATACGAAGGGGGCATTTAATATGAAACGAAAAACAAAATTAATTCACGGTGGAATTGACGGAGATTCTCATACAGGTGCCGTTTCTGTACCGATTTATCAAGTAAGTACGTATAAACAAGAGGAAATCGGAGTTCATCGCGGCTATGAATATTCACGAACAGGGAATCCTACCCGTTTTGCGTTAGAAGAATTAATTGCCGATTTAGAAGAAGGAAAACGAGGATTTGCTTTCGGATCCGGAATGGCAGCTATAACAGCTGTCATGATGCTTTTTAATTCAGGTGACCATGTTGTTTTGACTGATGACGTATATGGTGGTACGTATCGTGTGATGACAAAAGTATTGAATCGGCTGGGGATCGATTCAACGTTTGTCGATACAACCGATTTAAGCGAGATAGAGCGGGCGATTAAGCCAAATACAAAAGCGTTATATATCGAAACGCCGACAAACCCGTTATTAAAGGTAACGGACATTAAGGCGGTAGCGAAATTAGCCAACGAGCGGGATCTATTATTGATCGTTGATAATACGTTTAATACCCCTTACTGGCAAAATCCGCTTTCATTAGGTGCTGACATCGTTCTCCATTCCGCAACGAAGTATATCGGGGGCCATAGCGATGTTGTCGCAGGTCTTGTCGTTGTAAACAACGCTGATCTCGGAGAAGACTTGCATTTTATTCAAAATTCAACGGGAGGCATTCTTGGTCCTCAAGATTCCTGGTTGCTAATTAGAGGATTGAAAACGCTCGGTTTACGCATGGAAGCACATGAAGAAAATACGAAAAAAATTGTTAAATTTCTCGTGCAACATCCATCTGTTAAAAAAGTTTACTATCCGGGACTTGAAAGTCATCCGCAGCATAAAATAGCGAAATGCCAGGCCGACGGTTTCGGAGGGATGGTCTCATTTGATGTCGGAAGTGAAGAGAAAGCGGCAGAAGTTCTAAAGAAAGTACGCTATTTTACTTTGGCTGAAAGCCTCGGGGCAGTTGAAAGCTTAATTTCCGTTCCGGCAAAAATGACCCATGCATCTATTCCAAAAGAGCGCAGGGAAGAACTTGGCATTACAGATGGACTAATAAGGATCTCGGTCGGAATAGAAGACGTGGATGATTTAATCGAAGATTTAACTAATGCTTTAAATTAATGCCGGCTCCCTTATTCGTTAAAGAATAAGGGAGCTTTATTTTGACAGTATTTACTTGACGGCAAACGGGACGATTTATGTTATCGTAGTGGTAGAGTAGGAGGTTAAGAGCATGGAAGCAAAAACAAGACAAGCATTAAAAGCGAAAATAGCCGATTTCCGCCGATTTGGATTTATCCTTTTGGCCCTTTCCGTTATCCTTTATCTTGGACTCGTTATTCCTTTTGACGGGAAGGAAATAGGGGGATCGATCGTACTTGGCGCATCTTCGTTTGTTGTACTCATCTTTAGCATAATCATGTTCCTTGTCGAACGAAAGCTGAAAAACAAATTAAAGAAATATCAATAAACAACCGGAAGCTGAACGATTCAGCCGCCGGTTGTTTTATAAAAAGAAAACCTCTTCAATCATGAAGAGGCTTATGATTCGGCAATGCACTCATACATAAAAAATATCATTAAGATAATGCTCAATCCATAAAGTAAAGCTTCCTGCATATGAGGCGACCTCCTTTATGTGTACTTTTTCTTCTTTACCCGGATTTTTAAAATATTAATCATTATTTTGATAAAAGCTGCCGAAAAAAGGTCATTGTCAAAAACAATAGCCTTTTTTAAGCATGTTCGTTATATTGCTGCTTTCGATAAAACTCATGAAACAATTTCATTAACGCCTTTTTTTCAATCCGCGACACATAACTTCTAGAAATCCCGAGTTGCTTAGCAATTTCCCTTTGCGTTTTTTCTTTTTGCAAATCCAGGCCAAACCGTCCGATAATGACTTCTTTCTCCCGCTCATCCAGAACATGGATGTAATCGTAAATCTTCTTTTTTTGCATTTTCAATTCGATTGTATCGACAACATCTTCGGTCTCTGCCTTTAAGACATCAATTAAGGTAATTTCATTAACACTTACTGTTTATCTGTGTACGTTGAAGCCTTGATATATAAGGATAAATCAAAGTCATCATCACGTTGGATTTTTTCTTTTTTATAAACGGCCTTCTCAAGCACCGATTTGAGAAGGTTGTTTTTTATTTGTGGCTCATCTGTTTCGTTGTAAATTTTGAGTACATTCTCAAGTTTCGGGATGATATTTTTTTGTGCTGTTTCACGGTTTAATTCTTCTTCGAGTTCTTTTTTCGCTGTTGATAATGAAAACTTCACTTTGTTTAATCGATCTGCAAGCGTTTTAGATCGTTCCAGATACGTATCTACATCATATATCCCTTTTTCTAATAAGTCGTGCAAATTTCCTATTTGTTTTTCTAGATCAGACTTTTCTTTTTCAAGAGATTTAACTGCATTTTCTTTTAATGTAATCACGTTTTTATTATCGTTTTTAGGCATTTCATTTTGTCTCCACTGAGCTTTAAATTGATCAAGAGTCAATTGAAGCCCTGCAATTAGCTTTCCTTCAACATATTCAAATCGGCTGCTTTTACTTTGACAAAAATCGTTATAGCACTTTATATGTGGTTTCTGATCAGTATAGGGTCTGAGAATCATTGATGCACCGCAATGACCACATCTAATAAGGCCAGCAAGTGGATTCGTTATGCCGTTTTCAAGCTGATAGGGAACATGGTACTTTTCTTTTAGAATTTCCTGTGCTTTGTAATAGGTGTCTGCACTAACGAGTGGTTTATGTTTTCCCTTTACATCAATCCATTCAGCTTTTGGTCTTGTACGGGTATCACGATTTTTATTTGGATCTGTTGACTTTTTACGTTCTTTCTTTTTCCACTGTAACCGTCCGATATAAACTGCATTTTTTAAAATGGTCAAAACAGAAGACGGTTTCCACTCAATACCAGAGTAAGTCCGATACCCCAATTCATTTAATTTGTTTGCGATTTTACTAGATCCCATACGCTGTTTAGGGTCATCATGTGTATACCATTCAAAGATCATTTTTACGACTGGCGCTTGTTCCGGGTGTGGAACTAGATAGCGCTCCTTACTATCTTTGTGTATATTATAACCATAAGGAGGGCGGGTTCCGATATAATTTCCTTCTTCCACGGATCGGATCCTGCCGCCCTGCAGACGACGGTTTATTATTTTTAGTTCTTTACGCGCCATAAAAGCTTCGAATTCGCTGTATTCCTCGTCCCATTCATCGTTAAGATCATATGTTTTTCGTGGCGTTATAATTTTTGTATTCGTCATTTGAAAGGTCTCTAAGATTAAACCTTGTTCTTTCATGTTACCGCGTCCGAGACGATCCATATCCATGCAAAGGACAGCGTCATATTTACCTTGCTCAACTTCCTGAAGTAATTCTAACATTTGCGGCCTAAATGCAAGGCTTTCACCTGAAACAATTTCTTCACGGATTTTAACGACATTTATATTTTTTTCTTTAGCGATTTTTAATAATGCTTTTCTGTGTTTGGCAAGAGTTTCGCCTTCGCCTCGTGCTTCAGCTTCAAGATCAGCACGAGATTTTCTTAAGTACATACAGACTCTTTCCATAAATAAATCCCCTTTTTTTCTAAGTTAATACACATTATTAATTAAAACAGACATTGATGTTAAAGTTCAACACTAAATATTCTTCTTGGGAAAAATGAGGTTAATTCCAGCATGTTATTTGGGGGTATTTAACTCGATTTTCCCAATGTATCAATAATGTTAATAGTTTATAATTAAAGTTAAGATTATGTAATAAATTGACTGGAAGGGTAAAATGATGAATATAATTAGGGGGCGTACTAATTGGGATTCGTTATAGACCAGATTCAAAGAACCATTATCGAAAAAAATTTAACTCCTAGCGATGTGGCAATAGCAAATGGTTTATCGAATTCTTTTATGAGCAGGCTATTGTCTCAAAAGACAAAAGAGCATAATTTTGGCAATGTAATTTTAATAATTAATTGGTTATTCCCCAATTTAGATACTCGTAAAGAGCTGATTTTTGATTATTATAAAAAAATTACAAAGCCGGAAAATATAAGAGCGGCCTATGAATGGCTTTGGATGAACTGGGAAAGAGATGAGTTACGATCTCTAATTTCTATGAGAAAAAAATCAAGAGACTATCGGGATCTTGAATTCAATGAAATATATTCACTGTTACTTGAAAGATCTGAAATAAAATCCGAAAATGAATTGGAACGAAAAAGGGAACTTTCGCGGCTTCTAAATAAAGCAGGAATGATTAAAGAAAAATCCAAACAGGAAAGTGTTAAGTGTTTATGTACCATTTTTCAAATGAATGTTTATGGTGATCTTAACGAATATGACATGGTGGAAAAGCTTTACGATACTATTGATGTAAACAAATTGGGAAAAAAAGAAAAGTACCTCAAATATTCATTTAAAGTACGTTTAAATGAATTGTTATCTCAGAGGTACTGGAAACAAAACAACCTAAATGAAGCACGCAAGGTAACAATTGAACTTATTCAAAACGTTGAAAACAAGTATATGTTAGCTTCAGCCTATCATCGTCTTGGTATGACTTATTGTTTTGTTAACCGCGAAACATCTGTAAATTATGTAAAAAAATCAATCGAAATATTTAGATCAATTAATCGAAACATGATAGCTGATTTGATTGAAAAAAAGAATATTCCCTTTATTTATTCAGTTTGGGGGGAGACATACACCCAAACTGATGATAAAATGGAATTAGCACATAATTACATCTCATGCGGAAACCCCAAAATAGGATTGGAATTAATCAAGGATTTTGATAATAATGATCCGTTTATTTGCTTTTACAAAGGAAAAGCAACCAAAAATGTTAACCTTTTAAAAAAGTCTTATGAAATTTTTACAAAAGAATGGCATGATCATTTTTATGCTCAACTACCTCTTAAAGAATTGGAAGTTTTAAAGGAGGCAATACCATGCTAAAACTTAAAAATCAAATAATGTCACTACTTATTGTTGGAGTAATGGCATTGTCTTTATATTCACCAAACACATCAAGTGCACCAAGCAAATCGTCATACTCAGGTGTTACAGTTCAATATCATCCAGTTGACCCCGGAACCGGGGGCTAAAATATATTACCTTTCAAGCGACAAATCCTTAATGGATCTGTCGCTTGAGTCGTTTTATGGGGGTTTCATTTTTTAGAATGGTATTCAAATTGAAAAAAAATCTATAATTTTCCATCCGGAAAAATGAGTTGAGAATTGCCAGAGTTAGGTATAAAATATAATCACATACAAGAACAAGTGTTCTTGTTCTTACAATGTGGACGTGAGAGGGGAAGTCATTTCGATGGCAAAGACAGAAAAAATCAAAGTGACAAAAGAACTTGCAGATGCTATCCAATTAATTTTACATACTTCAAAAGGAATCGAGGCAGAAATGTTTCTAAATCAAATTAAAAAAAAACCGTAACCTCTGCATAAAAAGAGGAACGGTTTTATTTTTTCTTTTCTTTTGCCTTAATACCCTCCGCGATAGTCAAAGCCATATCGGCAAGCTCTTTTTGCTTTTCATATGGAAGCGATAATAATTGTTCAATAAGTTCTTTTGCTTCTCTTGAAATACTTTCATCTTTTCTAAAATCGTATTCTTCTTCTGGATCCGAATTGCTTTCAATATACCCCGCTGCTTCCATTAATTCTTTATACGTAACATTCTTAAGATGTTTTGAAAGCTTTTTTAAAGTAGATGGTTTTGGTTTTTGGGTACCATCTTCAATTCTGGCTATAGTCCCATTACTTACACCTGATACTATTGAAAGTTGTCTTTGACTTTCATAGCCACTTTTTTCCCTTAATTCTGCAAAATAAAGACCAAATTGTTTTAGATCCATAAATTTGTAAACCACCTAGTTTAAATTTATATTTTTATTTTATCAGACGTGTTGCGTTGATGAAACAATTAGGATGTGTATTCAACAACAAATTTTTTAAAAAATGTGTTGCGCTAACTACACAGTTGATGTATACTTTGTTGTGTAGAGAACGAAACAATAAAAACAACCAGGAAGTAATCGAGGTGAATAAATTGGTAAAAATTAAACTTCGTGTTGATGTTCTAGAAAAATTACAAAGCGAAAAAGGTTGGAACGATACAGAACTAGCAAAACATATGGGTATTTCACGAAGCAGACTTTGGAGAGCTAAATTACCTGAGAACCATAGCGAATATTGTTCTCCAGGAGAAAGTTTAATTATCGGAGCTCTCAGTGCATTCCCGGACAAAAAATTTGATGATTTATTTTTTTTAAAGAATGTGTGTAGTTGAGTACACAATATTAATTACCCATAAAAGGGAGGTGCAATAAATGAAAACACTTAACAGGGCAGTCCAACAGGAATTACCTCATAAGATAGATCGAGGTGATTCCAACATGGAAGGTTACAAATACATCCAAACCATTAACATGGGTAAAACCCGAGTTCACATTTATCAGCCTGAAAACCAGACGGAAGAAGAAAGAAAAAAAGTCCTTCGCGAGTATACTATGGCAGGTTGGGCCCTATGGAATTCACTTTCCGACGAACAAAAAATCCGCATCAATGAAGAAGCAATGGCTACTCAAAATTCTAATCAATAATTTCGCTAATCTGTATGTACCATCGTCCGTACGGTAGCAATTACCAATTAAATTATATCATGCGGATGTGTAGAAAAATGTTAACCAATTCTACAAATTGGAGGGGAAGAAAGTGGGATCAATTTCATTGGATTACTGGAAAGAAGCCCTTGAAAAAGCACATGTTGAAGTTGAGCAATTGAAAACAATTCAAGATTCAGAGGAATTCTTTAACTATCCGTCAGTGGTTCGGCTTGCTATTGTTACGTATCAAAAAGAACTAGAACGGGATAGCATCCCCAATCTACAAGCAATCATTGAAAAACGTACAAAAGAGGAGGAAGAACACATTGAGTATAGGCCAAGCGTTAAAGGAAGGCCTGCACTATCAGAAAATGAAGCAACAAGAATTAGCTAAGGCCACGCATTATTCCGTGAAAAGTGTTTCCGCCTGGACAAATGAAAGCCGGCCGATTCCGGAAGATATGCGATCTGTAGTCAGTCAAATCGTTGACTATCCCGACTTGTATCTTGAACAATGGTTGGAAGCAACAGGCGGTGTCGGGTTGCCGGTTCTCGATGGAGATTTTGTCGATCGTCACCCGGCTGCAATGAAAGAATTAGTTACGAGGGAAACACAAATGGCCCTCGACCGACTGGGACAAGCCTCTTTCACAAAGCCCATACATATTCAGACGAAAGAGGAACGGGAAGAAATGAAAACAGTTATTAAGCAGTTATTAGACGCGGCATGTACCATAATCAACTTGATTTCAATTCTTTGCAGGGAATACCGATTTTCCTTTAGAGAAATTTGTCAGTCGTGGTGTGTGTCGTTGGTCGCAAGAAGAATGATAAAAAAAAGAAAGGGATGGACAAGCTATGGAAATTAGACAAGCAGCAAAAATCCATTTGTTACCGGCTGAATTGGGATTGATTAAAACTGCAATGAGGGCTTACAGTTACCAAATTGAAGGTTGGAAAAAGCGCCTGTTTGACATTGCCTTTGGGAGAGTACTCAAATCGAATGGGACACTTGAAATGGACGGTATGGAAATGGAATACGTCACGATGGCTTTAAGAAAGTATGGATGGTTTCATTTCATGAATCAGCGAAAAGAAACGGCAAAGATTTATTTTGAACTTGCTCAATGGATTAAAGAGAAAAAAGTTGAGTTCCAACAAAAAAACAATCCATTAAAAAAAGCAGCAAGCGCGTGATCCAGACGGCTTACTGCAGAACCAAAGTAACTAATACAATTGTACAATTCCCTCCACATAATTGCAAACTATGTCGAAACCGGGATTTATCCCGGTCTGACCGGGGATAGCCTCCCGGCACTGATGAGACAGGCTATTGAAAGGAGAAGAGAAAGTGGATCTCGAGAAAAAAGCATTTGAATTAGAAAAACGTGTTGCTGAATTGGAAAAGAAAATAGCAGCATTGTTAGATTCAACCCCTGCTGCAACAGAGGC
Source organism: Fictibacillus sp. Mic-4 (assembly GCF_049843615.1). Classification (NCBI taxonomy): domain Bacteria; kingdom Bacillati; phylum Bacillota; class Bacilli; order Caryophanales; family Fictibacillaceae; genus Fictibacillus; species Fictibacillus sp. Mic-4. Next base: position 75,853 of record NZ_JBBHZM010000002.1, read on the forward strand.
TGAATCATATTTTGAAACAAGAGTTAGAAAAATTGTTAATGAAGAATTTGATAATTTTTTCCACGAATTAGCACTAGGTAACTAATTTATTCCCTCTCTTAGCATGGACTACTTGGTCCCTGCATCAGGATCAGGAACGATAGCTCCCCATTTCTCCCCCAATTTGTTCCTGGTTCTGATGGTGCGACTAAGTTAAGCACCGGAAAGAAGGTGAAATTATGACCAAAAAAGAGAAGCAAGCTATCCGCCTACAGATTTGCATGCTGCTTGATCAACATCGAGAGGATCCCACATCTGATCATCTAGAGCAAGCTAAAAAGCTGTCAAAATTGCTGTTGGAAGACGAATACGAACCAAAGAAGGGGGAGTGGTCGATTGCTGAAAAATATTACCTGGTCAACCATGTGCCGGTTATTGGTTTTAACAAAACAGCAAAGAACCTTAAGCGATCATTGAAGGATGCAAAAGTAATGTACACGAGGCTTATGAAAGGACAAATCAATACCGTAGGTGTTTTTGACGAAAAAATAACCCGCCTGGGGTAGAAGGCGAGTTACATTTCAATATATTCATAAGTCAAGTTTACCAGAATTTAAGATTCATAGCAAAGAAGGTGAAATATCATGGCTGGGCTCATCATGGACGTTTATGTATGCGATTGTTGTGACCAATGCTTTGCTGTGGAAGATGCGGAAGAACCAAAGTTTTGCCCGGTTTGTGAAAGTGAAATTTTTGAGTTCTCACATTCAGGCGAACTGGAAATGAAGGAGGAGTAGGTTCATGAAAAACGGAAAAAATCCAACTCGAAAGCAAAAAGCTCTTATTAAGGAAATGGGACTAAATCCTGAAAACTGGTTGGTCAGCAAGAGTCTACATAATCAACTGCTTCTCATACATCGCTGGACTGGTGCAAAAAGAACATTGCAGGCTTAAAAACTGATAAAGGGAGAGATCGGGGTAATGGAAAATGAATTAAGGGCAATGGGGTTTGTGATCCAGCCCCGGCTGTCCTTTAAAAATGTTCGTGATCAAATGATTTATCAATTTTTTATGTGTGGAGCTAATTTTGAATCGAATTCGGTCTGTAAAAGAGGGCAACTTGTTATCTCTATTTCCTCTCTTTGTGAAGAAACTGGTTGGCCATATGGAGTGATCAGGGGAGCCATTAATCGGCTTGAAAAACACGGTTACATTTCAACTGAAACCTTAAGTCAAAAAAGAGGGATTAAGGTGACAATCACCGATTACAACAATTTACAATCACTCGAAAATTACCGAAAAATGAACAAAGAGAATAACAATGAAGATAACAAAGAGGGTAACAAACAGGATAACAAATGGATTAACAAACAGGATGAAGCTGAAATCCCTTTTGCACCAACGGGTGAAGGCGATTCTAAAATAGCTATTAACAAAGAGAATAACAAACAGAATGACAAAGAGAACAACAATCAGAATAACAAACAGGTTAACAATACTATAACATCATTTAATAACATCATTATAAACAGCAATATAAACAACATAAAACATTATTTAAAAGACTTACCCGGACGTTTGTTAAATTTAACGTCTGAAACGGAAATCGAGTCCTTTGTTGACTTTGCAGAGAAAGTCAACCCCTTATCCCTAACTAAAAAGATTGTGGTTAGATATTTTAATACCATTCGCCTGACAAGAAGCACTTGCAAAATTTCAGCCAATGTTTTGGCGACACTTTGGGAGAAATTCCAGAAATACAACACGGATCAGCTTCACTTCGCCATGTTACAACATTGTATTCACCATGACGACAAAAAAGAACAATATACGCTCGGTATCTTGCGAAATACGGATATTCATGAAGCGCGGCGAAAGCTTCTGGTCTTAATAAATAAAAATGCAAGGGAGGAAATTGTGAATGCAATCAGTCAGCAAAGTGATGGGGAATATCACTATGGCTTTTAAGGTACTCGATACTTTTGAATGCGAATGCGGACAAGTTGTAGAACTGATTGAAACACCGATTCTTGGCGGCCCGCAAAAAGGGCAGCTGATGCAATACAAAAAAAATTGCAGATGTGAGGATTTGAAGATCCTAGAGAAAATTCGCCAGGACAACAGGGAGCAAGCCAAGCGGAAAGTTACCAAAATTTTCGACCTTCACAGTTTAATTAATCCCAAATTGAAAGAAGCGACTTTCGGCAGCTTCCGGAGGGATTTACCTGAAAATACGCCTGAACAAAATCAGTCCCTTTCCGCAGCCTATTTCAAAGCTACGGAATATGTCAAAACATTTAAGTTAGAGGAGCCGAAAAACTTACTTTTTCAAGGAACTTTCGGAAACGGAAAAAGCCATTTGGCCGTATCAATTGCCAAAGCGATCCGTGATAAAGGCTACAGCGTAATTTTTATCTCAACTCCTAAACTCCTGACAAAAATCAGGTCTACATACAACAAGAATTCGGAGCAAACAGAGCTTGATGTTATCCGGCACATTGAATTGGCCGATTTAGTGGTCTTCGATGATATCGGCGCGGAAAGCACAAATGAAGGATGGGCCATGCAGAAGCTTTTTGAAGTTTTTGATCAGCGTAGTGGAAAGCACAATGTCTTTACAACCAATCTCAGTTCGCAGGAATTTGAGGCGAAGAAAGATCTTAAACGAATTTTTTCACGGTTGATGCAAGATACCGAACCGGTTGTTATCAATGCAAAAGATTACCGTAAACGACATTTGAAAAAGGCGGTGTCTTCCTAATGCCAGATTCACTTGGATATGGAATGTATCTTTTTCAGCCGGAAACGGATCCGAAAAAAGTTAAAGAGGCAGCGAAAGCCTGGGAAGAATGGTGCCGTAAATTTTTAGAGGAACATTATCCTGAAAAGGCAGGGGAAACGGCTTGATGATAAATTCGCCGAACATTTTACGCCGGGCGGTCGAGCAGAGAAAAGAAATGATCATTCGTGAATTGATCAGCTGTGGGGTTTTCGAACATCCAGACGGGAGGCAACTTTATGAATTAACTCTTTCCGAGCTTGAGGATGAATATCGATATATCAATTTGCATCGGGAAGGGGATGTGGTGTTTTGAAAGCAGGAAAAGAACTCGATGCACTGATCGCTGAAAAGGTCATGGGGTGGCATCGAAAAGGTTTTCCCGGGGGCGGAGGAGGTTTTATTGCTTGGGTTGACAAAAAAGGAAACATACAACGATATATTCAAGATTGTACTTTTCATGCTTGCCGTTGTGAATATTCGGTGATTATTCAGCTTTCATTCCCAAAAACAACGAATTTGGTATCCCTCGTGATCTACATTTGAATGCTTGCCTGGAACGTAAAAACGGAGTGGATGAGCTTGTGGAAAGCATCAAAGATCGTACACGTTTCGAAAATGAATTGATAAGAGGATCTCGCCATCCCTTCGTCCTCCTTGTGGAAGACCTGGAAGGGTACCAGAAAATTTTGAACGGAAATTACCGAAGCAGGTATGACCCTAAGGCTTTGCTTGGAAGTTTAAAAACATTTGAAGCACGGTACAATTTTTCAACGGTTTTTATTTCGCCGGTTACATCAGGGAACTACATATATCATCATTTCTTATACCGTGCTCGTGAGTTGTTAAAGAACTAATAGGAGGGATAAATATTGGACAGCATCAACCCTGATCATTACAAGGTTGGAGGCATCGAGACAATCGATATTATGAAGGCGAAGTTAACGAAAGAACAATTTGAAGGCTATTTGCTAGGCAACATTTTGAAATACACGTCCCGTTATCGGCATAAGAACGGAGTGGAAGATTTACACAAAGCAGGGTGGTATCTTAGCAGGCTTATTGATTTACTTGAAGATAACAAGTAAAGGAGCGCTAACCATGTGGAGGGTATATGAGCAGGGGTTAAACGAACGGATTGCGGAATTGAAACTTGAACGAGAGAAGTTAAGGAAAAATTTAGCCAATTGTGAGCTACGGTTGCAGCTGGCCAACGAAGAAAAAGAAGCCTTCGACAAAGCTTTCGAGGAAATGGCTATGAGGGAAGGATGGGCAGAATGACCAAAAATGAAATCAAAGCTCTTCGAGCAAAGCACCATAACAATGAAATTGTGCTTATGCTTCTTGAGGAAATTGAACGCCTGGAGAAAACACGAATACAGCAAGCAGACCGGATCGGTCGGCAGAAAAAACGGCTGCGTGAACTGGAGAGGAAGGGGATGGCAAAGTGAACCTTAAAAAACTGTTCGAAATGCAACAGGAATTGGACGACCATATTATCAAAGAACACGGGTTAGAGGGGCAGAATCTTTTACCTGATAAGAATCTCGCACTGCAAGTAGAACTCGGTGAACTTGCCAATGAATGGCGTAGGTTTAAGTTTTGGAGCCATAATCGGGAGCCACGGTTAAAAGAACTTGACCGTCAAGCTTCAAGAATTGATAAAACGGTCTACAAAAACCCACTCCTAGAAGAGTACGTGGATTGTATCCATTTCACCCTTTCTATTGGGTTAGAGCTTTATATTGAAAATGGTGACCTTTATATTGATGACCTTTGTAGAGGAATTGCTCTTGAAAAACGTGTAAACGTTCATGAACAATTTAGTTACTTATTTTTCCTTTCGTCTGGAATTTTATCGGGGAAATGGCAAAGGTTTATCAATGCACTACTAGGCCTCGGTGAAATGCTCGGCTTTAGCTGGGAGCAAATCGAAGCAGCGTACATGAAAAAGAATGCAGTGAATCATAGGAGGCAGGAGAGTGGTTATTGATGCAATCTTTCACTCCGGAATACTGGAAAGCCTTTAATGCCGGTAGAGAATACGAGCGAAAACGCTGCATGGCTGTTTTTATCGCCAAAATTGAAAAGTTGCAAGAAGTGAAAGGCATTGGCGAGACCACTTTGCAAAAAATTATTGAGTCGATTAATACGCCTTTGAAACTTGGGGGTGACAAACATTGAGTAATGAAGAACGAGAATCGATGATCGAATGGCTTTATGCCATGACTGGATATGGGCCATCTTGTTTTAAAGACTGGTCGGATGAAAAACTTACAAACTACTATTACAGTCTTTTGGAAAAAAGGGCGAATGAATAATGGCCCGCCGGAAATGGTATCTGCTCTTTCGACTTGAGGAAGGGCAGAAAGTCTTCCTTTATGAGCCGTTGCAGAAACATGAATTGAACAGCCGAAAAAGAAAGGGATGGAAAGTCATTTAAGTGAATGGAGGGCGAGGAAGTCATGAGCCAGTTAGACATTTTCGATATTCTTGACGGAAATCCAAAGGTCTTTTTCAAGTACGGCGCAATGTATGCCCGGGTGATAGATGGGATACAGCCGGTTCCCGTTGAATTAGGTGACGGTACACTTTATCCAGGGGAATTTGTTTCAAAGTTAGGGGATAAGAAAAGGACTAGTTTTGAAATGGGAAAGGGATATTATCTGCGTTACTGCGGTATGGTAGATTCCCTTTTGTTATTCAGTGTGAATGAGTTTGTTTCTGATTTTTATTACGCCTTTCATTACATTGATCGGAACACGCTAGTGGTTGGATCGCATAAAGGTGTGAGAGATATTCGGATTTCGAGGCTAAAGAAGCTGCCAGGGCTCTGATCCCCTGGCGGAGTTTGTGGAAGTAAAAACAGTATTGACCGATTTTTTTAAAATAAACAAAGCCGGATCGTCTCCGGCTCTCCCTAATTTGATTATACACTAGGGGGCGGTACCGGTGAATAAAGAAAAAATGATGACAGCGGAAATAGATTTGATGCGAAACAATGTTTGTTATGTTGTGAAGGATGGTGCCTTGATTGAACAGGAACTCCCTCAATATGGTGAGACGGTGATCGTCACGCTTGGCGGCAAGGTCGATCGGTTTGAAACAAAGGTGAAAAGGAAGGTATGAATACAGGTAGATTTGAACCAAAATGCGAAGTAAGTGGAGGCGAAAACATGTTAAGAAAAATTAGGCGAATTGTCAAAGAGTTTATTACATTTAAGTATGAATCGGAGGCAGAAATGTTAGAACATGGCGGTTCTATGTGTGCTAGAGGTTACGGTGTATACGAAGTTAAAAATGGATATATAGTCACATACGAGAAAAATATTTAACGTTGGATTCCGGATAAAAACGATAAACTTAATAAAATCAGCCTAACGGAAAAACCGAGGGCACTGATCAAAGCAGGAATTTTTCCTGCCATGATTGGTGTTCTCTTTTATTTTTATAAATGGAGGTTTGTACATGAAGAATAGTTTAAAGGATCAGCTGAAACAATGGAAGAAGCAAAATATGCCACAAGTCAAACAAAAAAGGAAAAGAAGGATAAAGCATTAACACGACGTGATTTTGAGGAACTCATGGGAATTCGACGCCCGAGATATGAACGTGGACGAGGCGGCGCTTTCCGCCAACGATAGAAAAAAGGGGGAACACAGAATATGAAAAAACAAATAAATTTTAATGTGCCTGAAATTAATGTTAAAGCGACTCGTAAAGCAGTTGAACGCATTTTAGAAAAGTACCGTGAGTATTTATTGACATTGCCAAGCGATTTTTTCCCTAAAATCACTCCTTCATATTCTTTGCTTCCTCCTACGAACACTAATGCCTTCCACAGTTCAACGGAGGAAGCTTCCATTGAACGGTTGGAATATGAGAAGGCAAGAAACGATTTTATGGGGAACATTCATGCTGCTGTGAATTCACTTAAACCGGATGAACGGTTCATTATTGTGAAACGATATATGGAAGAATACATTGGCTATGACCCGGATATTTGGGCTGAACTAGGCGTGGGGAAAACCAAATTTTACGACATCAAAGAAAAAGGGATGCTGCGCCTGGCTTTTGCATTAAAAATCGAAGTTTACAAGAAAAGAAACGGGGTGAAAAGTGCATGAACCTCGTTGAACCTATTCGCGATAAAGAAATTGTTGCCGAAATTAAAGCATATTTGAAGGAGCAAAATGAACGGAATTATATTTTGTTCCTTCTTGGGATCAATACTGGATTACGCATTTCCGATATTTTAAACTTAAGGGTAAGGGACGTTGAAGGTTGGTATATTACGATCAGAGAAAAGAAAACCCGGAAACATAAACGAATAAAGATGACCAGTGAATTGAAGAAAGCACTGCGTGATTATATTCAAGATAAACCTAAAAATGAATTCTTAATTAAAAGCCGGAAAGGGAAAAACAAACCGATAACAAGAGGAGCAGCGTACATCATTTTAAATCAAGTAGCCCGGGAATTCGGTTTAGAATCGATCGGAACACATTCATTGCGAAAAACATATGGATATCATTTCTACAAACAATTTAAGGATGTCGCAGCATTACAAGAAATATTTAACCATGCGGATCCCAAGATCACTCTACGCTACATTGGCATCAACCAGGACACACTTGACAGCATGATGAAGAAATTCAAAATTTGAGTCTCTTTATTTTTTGTCTCTTTTTTAATTCGCTTCATTTTTATTTTGTATAATTCGTTTTTAAGATTGGCTGAAACTGTTGATTTATAAAGATCGGTTGGCATGGGGCGAATTATACACTTTATAAGATATGGATAATTCATTGGTGCAAAAAAGAGGGCGAAACAGTATAATTTATTTAAGAAAATGCGGTTTATCATCGAGAAAGGTTGGCATATAAAATGGAAAAGACATATATTAAAACAATATGGGTTAAGCGTTTCGATGAACTTGAGGGACTAATGAAATCTGCTGAAAATCTAGGTTTCGTGTATGAAATAATATGTTTAGAAGTAATGCAACCTAACGAGGTGTTTAAAGAGGGTTTTCCTGGTCCACGATATGAAATGAAATTATTTGAACCAAAACAAAACTAAGCATCCTTTCGTGGAGCTTTTTATATGTAAACTAAGAAAGACCGCACATTAACTATGCGGTCTTTCTTTATAAGATATGGATAATTCATAAGGCTAAAAAGGCGTTAAGGATGAAAGGAGAGATGATTTTGAATACGGCCATTTATGTTAGAAATGATGAAGATGGTAAGACACTTAACGAACTGGTGAGCTTTGCCAAAAGCAAAGGATGGAATGTAATTAAATTTTATGTAGATAATGGGTTCAGTGGTTTAGATGATAATAGACCTCAATTGCAACAATTACTTAAAGATACGCTTTCAAATAATGACATTGATGTTGTTCTAGTTGAGGGTGCAAAACATTTATCGAGAGATTTTACATCATTCCGGAACATTAAAGAAAAATTGAATGAAAATGGTGTGAAATTGTACTCGACTAGTTATGACGCTCATTATCCACATACTTTTTACGAACTTTCTGCGGAGGATTTGCGAACTTTCCGCGAACTTTTTTGAAGATAAATTGTGAACTTTTAACGGACGAATTTTTGTTTAAGGCATGTTATATTTGTATTAAGGAGACAAGTTAATAAAAGGAAGGTGAAAAACCGTACTTACCTTCCTGCTTCTTATGAGGTTAAGCATCCTTTCGAGGATGCTTTTTATTTTGGTTAAAAAAGAGGTGATCAATGCATGAAAAGAAAATGTATCGAATGCTCCTTACCAAACCTAGCATTGCGTCTTCTGATGTTTCACGATCTCGATTCGGATCAGCAGATTCTTGTGCGAAATCGCTTAAAGCTTCATTTACATAAGACTCAGGCATCGGTGCTAAATTAACCTTACTCAACTTAAGCATTTCCAGTAAATCTTTTGGTATTTTTTCCATTTCAGGAACTAATAAAAGATCATTTTCCGTGATTGGTTGGTCTAATTGAAAAATAGCCTCAACTCTTGCAATATCATAAGGTTGTCCATGTCTTGAGGTTGGTATAACAGTAATTAGAGTTTCTTGATTGTGACAAGTATACAATAAATTTTCCGCCTTTCTTCTTTTTCTCTATGTTTACTACTTCTTCCATAATTGCGTTTTCGACATGAAATATCATAATCCTTTTTGACACGACATTATTTGTGGTGTTTTTTATTTGTTGCTTATAGGTAATGACGGCGGACTAAGAATTGGAATTGGAGTGATTTGTAGTGGCGAAAAATCAATTTATTTCAACAGAAAACTTTGCAAAGGTAAGATACTCAGAAATCCCTATTCATGAAACGAGCCATTCTCAAGCTCACTGGGCTTTGATGTATTTATTAAAAAATTCATATGTAAAAATGAATGCCTATAATGAAATAGAAGTCCAAAAACTCATTAAGTGCCTAAAGATTTTAAAGCTTAAAGTGACAATAAAACAAAATTATTATCCGAAAAACTCAATACAGGCTGATAATGAAGTGGGCATTTATGAGTTTATGTTGGATAATTTTCTTGATGATAGAATAGACGGATGCTTGCCGCCGTCCAATCAACGTAAGAATTAACGCCTAAACAGTAGGTGTTTTTATTTTGCCGTCTTTATCTATAAGGAGTAAATAATTTAACTGTTTTCTCTAAAGAAAGTAAACAAATAGTCAACTTAATTGCAGGATATTATCCTTTTTTGGCGAAAAATGTAGCCGAAGGGGGGATTAATTTATGAAATGCGGACACTGTCGAATGCAACGAGATCATCATTAAGAGACCACACAGTCATTATTGTGAAAAGTGTTTTTTAAAAATACTGAATGAGAAGTTGAAGTGAAGTTAAATGGAATACAAAACAAGAGAACAGAAACGTAAGTTCTATGACAGTCCAGCCTGGAAGCAAAAGCGTAAGCAAATAAAGCAGCGTGACAACTATGAGTGCCAGGAGTGCAAACGGCAGGGGCGAGTATCAATTGATACGAATGAATACAGCGAAGGTGCCAAGCGTAAAAAGATTCAGCTGCTTGTCGACCATATTAAGGAGCTGGAGGATTATCCCGAGCTTGCTCTCGTTGATGAGAACCTTGAGACCTTATGTGTTCGCTGCCATAATATCAAGCACGGTAGGGAATTCGGTAAGAAGGAAAACAAATGGGCTGATGATGAGCGCTGGTGATTTGGAATTGTATTAAAATACGATACAATTCTGACAATGATACCCCCCGGTCAAAAATTTTGGGGCTTTTCCGACGGCGGGGCACCGGGGGGCGGGCTCGATTTCCGAGATTTTTCATCATTTTATCACGTTAGGGGGTGGGTAAAGTTGGCAGTTAAGATCACAGAATTACAAAAACAGCTTATGGATCGGATTGATACTAGTGATTTAGTCCAAGTCGAGAAAGTCGAACGATATATTGACCTAGTAAAATCATTTAGACGGATAAACAAAATCATCAACAAAGAGGGGGAATCCATAACAACAGAAAACGGATCGCAGCGGTTCACGAAAGCCCACCCTCTAATCAGTGAGCGGAATAAAATCAACGCTTCTTTATTGAGTATCGAAAAGTCATTTGGTTTCGAGATTGAAAAGGAGACCAAATATGGCGCTCGTGACCTTATATGATTAGTCATAAATATGTGGATGAATACATCCGTCTTTATGAAAACGGAAAAATAAAACTCAATAAAGAGCGGATCATGCTTATTGATCACCTTAGAAAGAATGTACTGACCCGTGACGATCTTTATTTTGATGATGTTTTAATTGAAAACTTTGTTAAATTTTCTGAGAAATGGTATTTCAAGCTTGAGGCGTTTCAAAAATTTATTGCGGCTTTCGTGTTTCTATTTTATAAAAAGGACAAGAGTAATTTTTACGAACAGTTTTTAATTATGATGGCCCGCGGCGGTGGAAAGAACGGCTTTATTTCTGCGTTAAGTCATTTTTTCATTAGTCCGTTGCACGGCATTCCGAGATATAACATTTCAATTGTTGCTAATAGTGAATTGCAGGCAAAGACGTCATTTAAAGAAGTGTACGACTGTATTAGTGAAAACAATGTACTCGAAGATATGTTCTACTGCACAAAAGTTGAGATTACAAGTAATGACACTAAAAGTGTTCTACAGTACCACACGTCCAACGCCAGCACAAAAGACGGCCTCCGGGATGGTGCTGTTATCTATGATGAGATTCACCAATACGAAAATTTTGATACTGTTAATGTATTCTCTAGCGGCCTTGGAAAAGTGCCAAATGCTAGAGAATTTTTTATTGGCACGGATGGTTATGTTCGAGAAGGTTTTCTTGACAAAATGAAAGAGCGCGCCATGAACATTTTGGAAGGAAAAGAATTGGATGATCCTCTTTTCCCGTTTATCTGCAAGATTGACGATCCTAAAGAGGTTGACAATCCTGATGTGTGGGAAAAGGCGAATCCAATGTTTTGCCAACCAAGAAGCACCTATGCCAATGGACTGTTTAAAAAGGTACTTGCCCAGTATAAACAACTGGCAAATAATCCTTCTGGTCGTGAAGAGTTTATGACCAAACGGATGAATTTACCGGAAGTTGATCTAGAAAAGTCTGTTGCCAGCTGGGATGACATTATGGCAACTAATAGACCGTTCCCTGACTTAACACATCGAATTTGTGTTGGTGGTTTGGATTTTGCGTCAATAAAGGATTTCGCGGCTGTGGGATTGCTCTTTAAAGTTGGTGAGGACTACGTTTGGAAAACTCACTCGTTCGTCCGTAAAGGATTTTTAGACACAGTGAAATTAAAGGTTCCAATCAAAGAATGGGAACAACAAGGTTTTCTAACGATTGTTGATGAGCCTGTCATCGATATTCGTCATATCGTCGATTGGTTCGTCGAAATGCGGGAGCATTACGGCCTAACGAAAATTGTGGCGGACACATTCCGGCTAGATCTTGTGAAAACTGCACTTGAAGCAGAAGGATTTGAATTGGTATTCATCCGGAACCCACGGGCGATCCATTCGTTGCTCGCTCCACGCGTTGAGACCATGTTTGCGAAACACAAAATTATTTTTGGGGATAATCCACTAATGCGTTGGTATACCAATAACGTTTACGTTCATATCAAGAAGGACGGAAACAAGGAGTATTTGAAAAAGGACGAGTTTAGAAGAAAAACAGATGGCTTCCAAGCATTTATTCATGCCTTATTTGAAGCGGATAATACTCTGTTAGACGATGAGGACTTTTTCTTGGATGCCATTGATTTTTAAAGAAGAAGGGGGTGGGATATTGGGATTTCTGGATTTTTTTAAAACAAGAAATAGAGAATTAGAATTCATGCTCGATTTTGATCTGATTGAGGAAACGACGAATAAAATTCACATGAAAAAGTTGGCCATTCAAATTTGTATCGACATGATCGGACGGACCATCAGCCAATCGGTCTTTCGTGTGAAAAATGGAAATGAAATCATTAAGGACGAATTGTATTACCGGTTAAATGTACGGCCGAATTTGAACATGACGGCTTCAATGTTTTGGCAAACACTTATCCACAAACTGATTGTGGATAATGAAGTACTCGTAATAAAAGCGGATAATGATGATCTGCTAATCGCCGATTCGTTTTCCCGAACAGAATATGCTGTATTCGAAGACAGTTTCAAAGATGTTACAGTTAAAAACTACACGTTCAACCGGACGTTTAAATCAAGTGAAGTCATTTATCTTCAATACACGAACGAAAAATTGTCTGCTCTATTGGATGGTCTATATACCGATTACGGGGAATTGTTCGGTAGAATCTTAGAGTTTCAAAAACGAAAGGGGCAAATTCGTGGAGTAGTTGATGTAGAGGGGATTTATGACAAAAGCGATAAAAACACTGATAGGATACAAAACTATATCAATAAGATTTATAAGGCGTACAGTGAAAAATCCGTTGCCGTAGTCCCTCAACAAAAAGGTTTTAAGTACGAAGAGATGCAAAATGGCCAATCGCAAAGCGTGGATGAAGTAAACAAGGTGACCGATGGATTTTTGGACCAAGTTGCAAGGGCATTAGGGATCCCCATTGTTTTATTGCGCGGTGATATGGCGGATGTGGAAAATCTCACGAGAAACTACATGAATTTTTGCATTGATCCTTTGCTTAAAAAAATAAAAGATGAATTGGATGGAAAGCTTTTTGAAAAAGACGAATACCTAGCAGGAAAGCAAATTGATATTAAGCGTATTTCTTATTCCAACATTTTCGATGTGGCTACCGCCGTTGATAAGTTAAGGGCCTCCGGAACGGTTACCGGAAATGAATTGCGCGAGGAATTAGGATTAGAAAGGGCTGACGATCCGATGCTAGATAAATTCTTTATGACAAAGAACTATCAAGAAAGTTCTCAGGCGCTTGAAGGGGGTGAAAATGAGTGAAGCATAAAATTGAAGGTGACATTATTAGTTGGAATTCAAGCATTTGGGATTTCAATTATAAAATGAAAAACGTTAAAGATGATGAGGATATCGAGTTAGAAATCAATTCTTATGGCGGTGATTTGTTTCTAGGGATAGATATCTGTAACACTTTAAAGAGCCACCAGGGGAATGTTACTGTTACAATCACAGGTATTGCGGCGAGTGCGGCATCGTTAATTTGTATGGGTGCAGATAAAATAAAAGCGCATGCTAATACGATGATGATGGTCCATAATGCTTGGACTTATGCAGCTGGGAACGCAAAAGATTTGCGTAAGGTGGCTGATGATCTTGAGAAAATGAGTATGTCGGCAATGAAATCTTATACCCATCGGATTGATAAAGATACTATACAAAAATTAATGGATGAGGAAACGTTTTTAACAGCTGATGAATGTTTGGAATACGGTTTAATCGATGAAATTATCGATGCGGAACCAGAAACTGTGGAATCCGAAGTGTTTCAAAATAAAGTTAAGGAAATAAATAGTAAGCTAGCATCTAAAAAGTCAGCTATAGCAACAAGTTCAATCGCCGTCATTGATGAAGAAATGGTTCAATCGATGATTTCTAAATTGGAAGAGAAATTAAGAAATGAAATTAAAAAATTAAAAAATCAAAAAGAAAAAGAGCCTGCCCCGGATCCTGTTCAACCAAAACAGAATCTTGGCAAGCTCTTTTTAAATTTATAGGAGGTTATGGAATTGGCTATCAAATTCAATAATTTTGAAGAAAAGAAGTTGGCTTTTGCGAAAGCTACACAAGACGGAACACCGGAAGAGCAATCAAAAGCGTTAAATGACATGATTGAAGCACTTGCATCAGACGTACAAGCTGACATTTTGAATTCAGTCAATGAATCTATCGTTGACCGATCTATTATGCAAGCGCGCGGGGCAAATGTCCTTACCAGCGAAGAATATAAATTTTTTAATGCGGTTGTGCAGGACGGGGGATTTAAAGACACTGAAACGCTCCCAAAAACGACACAGGAACGAATCTTCGATGATTTGGTTGAATCGCACCCACTCTTAGAGCAAATCGGACTTCAGAATCTTGGTGCGGTAACCGAATTTATTTATGGGGATCCTGAAGGTGCGGCAGTATGGGGACCATTATTCGGTGACATCCAAGGTCAATTAAATGCTACATTCCGAAAAGAAAAAATTGATCAGCTCAAATTAACAGCGTTTATCCCACTCGCAAACGACATGTTAAATCTGGGGCCTGTTTGGGTTGAACGCTATGTTCGTACGATGATTTCAGAAGCGATGGCCGTTGGGTTAGAACGGGGATTTGTTGCAGGAACCGGAAAAAATGAGCCAATCGGGTTATTAAAAGACTTGAAAGGAAACGTTGTGGACGGTGTCTACCCGGATAAGGCGTCTGCTGGAACACTTACATTTAAACCAGGGCGTACGACAATCAATGAATTAAAATCCGTAGTTAAGAAACTTGCTATTCGTCCAGTTGGCAAGGATCAAGAAGAAAAAGTGCGTAATGTTGCTGGCAAGGTAGTAATGGTAACTAACCCGTTTGATACTTTTGATATTCAAGCGAATGCGACTACCCAAAATGCTGCTGGTGTATATGTAACGAACTTGCCATTTAATCCAATAATGACGGAATCGGTGTTTGTGCCACAAGGGAAAGTTGTATTTTTTGTTAAAGGGGAGTACATCGCGGCATTGGGCGGTTCGGAGCCAATTAAAAAGTTTGACCAAACGCTTGCCATGGAAGATGCCACACTTTATATTGCAAAACAATACGCAACAGGAAAGCCAAAAGATAATTTTGCTGCCCAGGTCTACAATCTAAACCTTGATTTAACCGAACAACCTGCAGGAGCATAAGAGAGGTGATCTAATTGGTCACTCAAGAACTTCTAAACGAATTTAAAGAACGAATGCACATATCCCATTCGAGTGAGGACGACAATTTAAAACGGTTGTTGTCCTTTTCCATTGCTGATTTGCAAGAGAAATGCGGCCCATTTAATGTGGAAGAAAATGAGCGTGCGAAGGAGCTTGTTTTTGAGCGTACCCGTTACGTTTATAATGATGCTCTTGAATACTTTGACAACAATTTTTTAAGCCAAATGACAAGCTTGGGAATATCTCTAATGCAGGAGGACGATGATGCAACCGTTTAAATATAATCCTCCACGTGTCAATACAGGTGATTTACGCACGCCTGTTATTTTTTATGAATATGCGCCGAATGAAGGGCCTGAACCCGGGGAAATGGAAAAGCGCGTTCTTTATGAGTGTTTGGCAAAAGTTGATCATGTGTGGTTGAAGGATTTAGAGTTGGCTAAATCCAACGGTACGCTGTCCGACTTGACCATTACGATTCGTGATCCGCACGCCGATTATGTACCGACCAACAAACATTATCTTTCTATTGATGCCCCCGAATACAAAAGCAATCGGTATAACGTTAAACACGTTCAACCCGATCTGCAAAATAAAAAATTTATTACTATAATAGCGGGGTTGGTCGAATGAGTGCGGAATTAAGAGGGCAAAAAGAATTGCTCGCGGCACTCGAAAAGCGGATCGGGAAAACAGCTGCTCTACGAATAACCGATAAGGGTTTAAAACGAGGCGCCCAGGTATTTGTTCAGGAACTAAAAAGACAATTTGAAACATTTAAAGATACGGGTGCATCGATTGCAGAAATCAACGTGTCCGAACCGATGTGGGTTGGCGGTGTTCGGACGATCAAAGTTTATTGGAAAGGGCCAAAAAAGCGTTATGCGATTATCCATTTGAACGAATGGGGAACGGTTAAAAATCCTAATCCACGCGGCAAGGGGGCTATCGCTCGTGCCATGCGCAATGCGGAAAGTGCATATAAAAATGCGATTATTCAAGCGATAAAGGAGGGAATCTAATGGACGTTCTGGATATTGTATATGATGCGTTGATTGACGACAACTTCATAAAGCTGCAGGCACAGGGCAGGATCAAATTTTATGAGTACCCGGAATCTGGGGATGTTTCAGCGCCATATATCATTATCTATCCATTGGATGTTCCCCTCCCTTCTGAATTTGCCGATGACAACTGGCTGGCGAATGATTTTTTATTGCAAATTGACGTATGGACAAAGAAGCGTTCCAGTACACGGGAAATTGCTGAACACATTCAAAAAATCATGTGGAAATTGGGGTTTTGCCAGATTGGCGGAATTGACGAATACGATGAGAGTGTTTACCGCGACGCCAGGCGTTACCGTGGGAAATTGTATAGGGAAGATTTCGACAGCTTATAGGGCTGTCTTTTTATTTTAATAAAGGAGTGATTTATTTTGGCTACAACAGAAAAAAGCTATCGGGCTGCAACAGGAGTAGATGAATTTTACTACGCAGTACTGACTTCTGAAACCGACACATCTATTGCTACGGGTGAAATTAACAGAGTAAAATTTTTACAAGAAATCGAAGTGGAAATGCCGCAAGAAGCGGTTCGCGCGTATGGCGATAATAAAACAGCTGAAATTGCGGTCGCCGGTGGGGATATTTCGGTAAAAACGACATTCCACAAGGTTCCGATTGAGGACAAAAACATTCTTTTCGGATTAGAAAAAGTGGACGGCATTTCTGCGGTAAGTGGAACGGACGTTCCGCCATATGTAGCAGTTATTTTCACAAAAACATACGAAGACGGTTCGAAAGAATGGGTAGGCCTGCCAAAAGGAATTTTCATGCGTTCCAAAATTACTGGGAAAACGAAAGAGGACAAAACTGAATTCGAAAACGAGGAAGTAACAGGCGAATTTATGGAACGTTTTGTTGATGGTTTTTCTACTCAAAAATCTGTTTTGTTCGGTATGGATAAAAAAGGTCAAACAACGAATCGGGACGCCCTTTTCATGAAAATTTTCGGAAAGGCATATCCGGGTTCCGTTCCACAGGGGGCGTAATCAATGAGTAAAAAGAAGTATATTGTTGTGGAGGATTTTACCGATTTGCAGGACAAAAACAAAGTTTATCGAAAAGGTGACGCTTATCCAAATCCACCAAATAAAAAAGTTAGTCAAAAGAGGCTTGATGAACTGGCATCGGACAAGAATCGGATTGGAGCACCATTAATTAAGGAAATTACGGAGCAGGAATAAAATCCTGCTCTTTTTATTTTGAAAGGAGACCGTTAAATGGCAAATTTAAAAAGAAATATGATCGAATTGGTAAAGGAAGTACGGGAAGGGGAAATTATCACGGAAAAATATCTTACGCCCGTTTTTATTCCGTTTTCCGTTGTTTATGAAGCGATTGACATGACTGAAGAAATTGAAAAAGCTGAAGACAAAAATGAAAAAGACCTAATTGATAAATTGATGGATTTTGTCGCAAATAAAATTTACAAAGGTCAATTTACTAAACAGGATCTATACAATGGTCTGCATGCGCCGGACGCCATTCAAGTGCTGCAAGATCAGATTCTGTTTGTTGCTCAAGGCAGACAGACGGATGAAACAAAGGAGTTTTTGGCGAAGAAAAGTTAACGGATGAGGACTTTTCCCCTGCCAAACAAAAAGAATACATGGACAAACTCATCCTTAGTCTGGTCGAAGAGGGCAAAGACATCAATGAAATTTTAGCCATGCCCTACCACTTTTTAGTTGAGCTATTAGAGGAGCGAAATAAACCACGAAAAGAAAAGTCTTTAATCGCTGCTTTTGGCGGTTAAGGCTTTTTTCTTTCGCGTCAAGAAGGGAGGTAGCAAATGGATAGGATCGAAGGTTTATCGATTAGTTTAGACCTGGACACTACAGCTTTAAACCGTGGTCTTACAGGACTAAGAGATAAGCTAAGAAATGTGAACTCTGAAATCAAAGCGAATCTTTCCGCATTTGATCGGGCGGATCGATCGGTAGAAAAGTATGAAACTCACTTGAACGGTTTGAACAAAAAGCTCGAAGTCCAAAAACGTGTGATCCAGGAGGCGAAGGCACACTATGAAAAAATGGTTCAAGAACACGGTGAAGGCTCTAAGCAAGCCGATAAAGCAGCGCGTTCCTATAATAATGAAGTTGCCTCCTTAAGAAATTTAGAGCGCCATGTGAACCAAACCAAAAAAGAGTTGGAAAAGCTGCGCGATGAACAACGAATAGCCAATACCAACTTTGGAAAATTGAGCAGTCGTTTAACCGATGTTTCCGGCAAAATGAGCAAAGTCGGAGACAGTATGCAGAACGCGGGAAACGGCATGACTAGTTCGTTTGGTATTGCAACAGCAGCAGTTGGAGGCGGATTAGCGCTAGCTACGAAAAAAGCGATGGATTTTGAGTCGCAGATCTCTTCTATGAAATCGGTTATGTCTCCTGCCGAAGCCAAACAGTTTGGTGGACAACTTGAAAAGTTAGCGATCACGATGGGGGCAAAAACCAAGTATTCCGCAATCGAAGCCGCCCAAGGAATTGAAGAGTTACTCAAAGCCGGTGTGTCCGTAAAAGATGTTATTAACGGCGGTTTAAAAGGTGCCCTTAGTCTTGCGACGGCAGGCGAATTGGAGCTTGCGGATGCAGCGGAAATCGCTTCAACTGCACTCAACGCGTTTAAAAAGGACGGCATATCCGTTACACGAGCAGCTGACCTTTTGGCAGGGGCGGCAAACGCTTCGGCTACTGATGTTGGTGAACTTAAATATGGGCTGTCTATGGTATCAGCTGTTGCAAGTGGTGTAGGGCTTTCGTTCGAAGATACGACTACGGCTCTTGCGACATTCGCACAAAATGGGTTAAAGGGCAGTGATGCTGGTACATCGCTCAAAACTATGTTACTTAACCTTTCCCCTTCTACGGATGCTCAAACGGAGGCTTTTGATGCCTTGGGTTTAGCAACGTATAATACTGCAGCCGGTTATAAGTTTTTGATTGATCGGGGCATAAAACCTGCAGGCAGAAGTGCCGAAGATATAAAGAAAGGTTTACAACAATTAGCAAGAGAAGAATTAGGAGCTGGGGCAACGAAAGCCAAACTGGCAAAAGAATACGGGAAACTGGCCAAACAGTCCGGTTTCGCATCTAGTGCGTTTTACGATGAAAATGGTAAGTTGAAATCGATGTCCCAAATTGCCGGACGATTGCGTGAAGCCTTATCTGGATTAAACGATGAACAAAGGCAAAATTATTTACGTACCATGTTTGGCACTGATGCTATCCGTGCGGCGAATATCCTCTATGAGGAAGGTGCGGACGGCATCAAAAATATGAATAAAGAAATGAACAAAATAAAAGCTGCCGATGTTGCAAAACAAAAGCTTAACAACTTCAAGGGTACGATTGAAGAATTGAAAGGCTCATTAGAAACTGCGGGAATTAGTATAGGGGCTGCGTTAATCCCAGCATTACAGGGCTTAACCAAAGTGTTGCAAAAAGCTGTGGATTGGTTTAACAATTTATCACCTGGTATGCAGAAAACAATTGCTATAACCGGTGCGGTAATAACCGTTTTGTTAGGATTAGCTGCGGCCTTCGGCGTGATCTTAACTGTGGCAGGCGGCGCCATTACCGGAATTAGCACTGTTGCTGGTGCATTTGGGAATCTGGCTAAATCTATATCAACAGCAGGTGGACTATTAAAATGGCTGGGATCCGGCTTCACCTTTTTGACAGGGCCAGTAGGTTTAACCATTGGAGCCATTGCTTTATTGGTTACCGGTTTTGTTATAGCCTATAAAAAATCAGAAACGTTTAGGGCGATTGTTAATAAGGTAAAAGATGCTTTTGTTACTGCCTATCAAAAGATTAAAACGTTCCTAACTACTAATAAAACGCTGTTAGCCTTTATAGACAGTGTGAAAAATGGGTTCAATACTATAAAAGGTGCGGTATCCAAAGCGTTAGGCGCTGTGGTTACGTTTATTAAAGGTAAATTCAAAGAAATAAAGTCATTTTGGGATTCAAATGGCCAGCAAATTTTAGCGGCATTCCGGAATATTTTTAACGGTATTATGCTCGTTGTGGGCCCAGTATTAAAGGCCATTTGGGCCACAATTAAGTTTATTCTTCCTGCGATCAAAGGACTTTTTAAAATCACTTTTACCATCATTTTAACCATTATTAAAAGCGTATGGAACAACATTAAGGGGATTATAACCGGCGCTCTAAATGTCATTATGGGCATAGTAAAAATATTCTCCGGCTTGTTTACTGGTGATTTTAGAAAGATGTGGGAAGGTATTAAACAAGTATTTTTTGGTGCAATTCAATTTGTTTGGAATTATATCAATCTATTATTTGTTGGTCGAATATTAAAGGCGGGAAAATTTTTATTTTCTGGAATGAAAAGCGTTGTTTCGGCCGGATGGAATGGTATTAAGTCTATTTTCAGTACGGTTATTAAATGGATCGTCAACTTTGTTAAAAACAGTTGGACGAATTTAAAAAATGTGACTTCCTCCGTTTTTGGTGCTATTAAAAAATTCTTTTCGACCATTTGGAACGGGATTAAGTCCATTTTCAAAAGCCTGATTTCTTCAATTGTTTCTTTTGTAAAAAACAGATGGTCATCAATAAAAAATGCGACAACATCTGTTTTTTCAGCAGTTAAGAAGTTTTTAACTAGCATTTGGAGTGGCATAAAAAACAGCATCGGGAATTTAGTTGGCAAGCTAAAAGATGGTGTGATTTCCGCATGGGGCACATTAAAAAGCAAAACCGTCTCCATTTTTTCCGGTATCAAAACGACACTCAAAAACTTATGGGAAGACATTGTAGATGGCGCTAAGGCTCTTCCAGGAAAAATCGGAAAAGGCATCAAATCCATGGCTAAAAAAGCCTGGGAAGGCGCCAAATATATGGCAGGAAAACTAATAGACGGAATAAGTAAGGGTGTCAATGGCGTTATTGATGGCGTGAAATGGGTACTCGTAAAAATCGGAGCTGATGAATTAGCCGATAAACTCCATCCATGGAAGCCGAAAAAATATGCTAAGGGGACAGACGGACACCCGGGCGGGCCCGCAATTGTCGGTGATGGCGGTGGAGAAGAGTTAATACGTACACCTGATGGAAGAACATTTTTATCACCGGCCACGGACACACTTGTCAATTTACCGCGTGGTACGCAGGTCTTGCCACATAAGGAAACGAAAGCCTTGCTAAACATGTTCCCTGCCTATAAAACCGGTGTTGGGAAAAAAATTAAAGAAGCTGCCGGAGAGGTACTTGAGGCTGGAAAAAGAGGAGCAATGACCGTCGGCAGAGGCATCAAAACAGGCGCCATTGCCGTAAAAGATTTAACACTCGATGTGTGGGATTATGCCAGCAATCCTTCTAAACTTTTGAATTTGATTTTGAAAAAGACAGGGATAGCCATTCCGAAAATAGGCGGATTGTATACCGATATCGCAAAAGGAGCATTTTCTTTTGTGAAAAACAAAGCAATCAGCTTTTTGAAAAAACAATTTGAAGTTTTCACATCTGTAGAAGGAGGCTTTGGCCCGCCGTTTATAAAATCTTCTGGTTATGGTCCACGAGACGGCGATTTCCACTGGGGTGTAGATTATGCTGCGCCTGCTGGTACGCCAATTCCTGCACTTGCTGGAGGGAACGTTATCTTTTCAGACTACGGTCAGCGTGGCAGCGGCTATGGCGGTTACGGAAATGCAGTTGCGATTCAAGGATTAAACGGGCTTATTTATTTATACGGCCATAACTCGAAAAACCTTGTTAAAAAAGGTCAGTCCGTTAAGCCGGGCGACATCATCGGCCTGGTTGGTTCTACCGGGGATTCAACGGGACCGCACGTTCACTTTGAAATTCGCCAACCGGACGGAACAAAGATTAATCCGGAACAATTTTTACAATCAAAAGGCGGCGGAAAAGTAAGTGGCAGCCTTCGGACGTGGATTAAAGCCGGGATGGCCCGGGCGGGTGTGTCCGGATCTAATTGGTTCGACGGTCTTGCGTGGATTATTAATAAGGAATCCGGAGGTAATCCAAGCGCCGTCGGTGCTCCGACCAGCACAGGCAGAGCGAAAGGCTTGATGCAGCTAAAGGATTTCAATATCCAAGGTGATCCGTTTGATCCGGTAAACAACATCTATTGGGGCATTCGCTACATCAAAGGTCGATACAAAAGCATCGGACGTGCTCTCTCATGGTGGAAAAAACATCATTGGTATGCGACGGGAGGACTTATTAATAATAGTGGCCTTTACGCTTTGGCTGAAGACGGCTGGCCAGAATTTGTGATTCCGACCAATCCTGCTCGCCGAACTGACGCTATGAAACTATTAGCGCTTGCAGGAAAAACAATCGGTAATAAACGTCCACATCAATTACCAAGCGCGGATTATAGCGGCAGCGATAACAATCTACGAGACGTTGTGAACCGGCAAGATCAACAAATTGCTTTGATGCAAAAACAAATTGATTTGTTGACTCAACTATTGTTAAAAGATAACAGTGTGTACATTAGTACCAAGCAGATCTATGACGCGAATAAAAAGGAAAAAGACAAAAAAGATCGACTAAGAAACATCTTTAAGGGGGTGCCTGCTACTTAATATGACAACGACATTTAATTTTTGTGGCGTCGATTCGAAAGACTTGGGTCTCATCGTAAATGAAGTGAAAAAGCCGGTCACTCCCGAGATCAAAGAAAATACTCAAGATGTCCCGGGGATGCTCGGGGAAATCTTTTTGGGTAACAGCTATGGACAAAAAACTTTTGAAATCACCGTAACCATCAAGGCATCATCTGAACAAGAGCGCGTTCAAAAAATTGATCAACTGAATGAGTTGGTCATGACGTTTGGCAGTGGTGAATACCCGATGATTTTTAGCACAGAGGCTGATTACACTTATTACGGTCATTTTAGCGCTATATCAGTTCCCGAACGTCTCTCTCAAACCCACTGGGCAACATGCACATTAACTTTTTCCTGCAGCGATCCCAGAGGATACGGAGAATATGAGGCATACGATCTTATACAAAATCCAGTAACAATTACACCTAATGGGAAGGCGGAATGCTTTCCCATTTTTACTTGCATGCCTAAAAAAGACGTGACTAAAATCGCGATTACTGACGAGGAAGGCAACTATATCTACGTAGGAGCAGATGTTGACCCGGACACTGGCGACTCCCCGGTCAATAAAGAGCCACTAGTCCTGCACGATCCGTGCAACACGCTTGCAACGTGGACGGAAATAACGAAATCTAACCTTACATTTGAGCTAGAGAACGGAATTCCATCGGGAACGATGAGAAGCACGGCTGATGCCATCAAAGTGGGGTTAACATCAGATGGCTATGCGGATTTTGGTCCTGCCACAAACGATAAAAAGTGGCATGGTCCTGTTAGGCTTCAATGGCTGCCGAACGGATATGATGATTTTCGAATTCGGGTCAGGATGTGGAACAATCAATATTATCCCCGTTCGCGTGGTAAATGCGAGGTATATTTGCTCGATTCGAATGGCGTCCGATTCGGAAAATTCATGCTCAAGGATAACGGGAACAGCGAAGAAGTCTACGCCCAAATCCAACTTGGAAAAAGTAACGACTTCCATAATCTTTATTACGGCAAGGGGAAAATCAGGAAAGGGAAGAAAACGACAAAAACGATTAAACTTGGCGCGGGAACCAAAGAAGTGAAATCGAAGGGAAAGACTAAAACCGAACAGCAATGGAAAACGGTAAAGATCGACGAGGACACAACAAAGTCCACGTTCACTAATTTTTACGGTTACTTGGAACTACAAAAGATCGGGAATAAGTACCGTGCTGAAATCATGAAGTTTGACGATAACTCTAACCCCGCATGGGATAAACCGATTGTCGTGACCTGGACGGATACGCAAAAAAAATATGGCAAATCGCTAGCCGGCATAGCTTTTTATACAGCCAAAATGGACATTGAAGAAGATGCGGCTAATCCAGTCAAACGCTACACAAATAACGGAATGGCGCTTTCAGATGTGAAAGTGTGGAGTATTATTAATGGCGGTAACGGATCGACTTCAAAGCCGACGGTAATTGCTCACAAAGGGGACGAAATAAAACTGAATTGCGAAGATCGCACCGTGTATAAAAATGGTGCGTTTTTCATGAAAAATCTTTACATCGGCAGCCAATTCCCTACCATGCAAGGCGGCGTTCCAAAAACGTTTGCTTTTGAACCCGGTCTAGAAGATGCCGATTGGTACATCGAATACCGCCCCACTAAAAACTAGGAGGTGATAATTTGTATGTCATTTTAGACCCGGATTTAAACGTATGCGGTGTCCTGGACCTTAATGGAAGAGGATGCAAATTTTATGATGACCTTCGTTCAACTAAAATCGCAGACGATCAGGGCAAAATATGGTCTGATACTTTAGAACTCTCCGTTCCATACGGCTATCGAGAAACTGAATATATGGCACAAGGCTATCACCTTCTGAAACAGGGGAATGATGGCTTTTTTTATTGCTATCGGATTACCGAGTGGGAAGATGATGCTGGAGGCCCTACTCATGTTAAAAAAGTGCAAGCAATCAATCTATTAGCCTGGGATCTGACTCATAAAATTGTTCCCGCCAAAACATTTAGTGCGGCAAATAGCCAGGACGCTTTTGAGCACATTTTGCAGCAAACTGGCTGGGAGATCGGCGAAAATGACTTTTTTGGGGGCACAAAATCATTAGAATTCAGTGCCGGGAACAACGCTCAATATTGGCTGGATCAATTGACAAGCCAGTTTAGTGTAGAGGTTCGGGCGCGTGTAGAAGTTTATAACGGTAAGATCGTCCGTAAGTTGATTGACATTGTGGAAGAATTAGGCGAATCCACGGGCTATCGTCTGGAATATGGTCACGACTTGTTAGGATTAACCCGCACCGGCAGCGACCAGGAAATGTACACAAAACTTTATGTGTACGGCGGCACCAACAGTAAAAATGAAGTGGTTTCCATCGCTAGCGTCAACGGCGGGCGTGAATATCTTGTGGATGATGACGCAAATGATTTATACAACAATGGTGGGCCGTATCTTGAGGGTTACATTGTAAATGACCAGATCCTCAATCCATCTGGTCTACTCGACTGGGGAAAAGAGCAGCTGAAAAAATGGAATCACCCCAAATACAACTACACTGTAGACGTCGCCTATCTGGGGTATAAGCCGAACCTGGGCGATCACTTTCAAGTGGTGGACTTTTCAATGCAACCGGCTTTAACTATTTCAGCTCGGGTTTTGCAGATAGACGAGTCGGAAGCGAATCCGACCAATAACAAGGTTATCCTTGGCGAATTTGTTGAGATCGTTGCTGTTACACCTGCCGACATTTGGGAATTACGGGCAAAGGCAGCACAAGCCGCACAGGATGCTGCCCAGGCAAAAGCATATAAAGTGGAGTATTTCACACCGGACGGCACGGATTTTAGTGACAACACCGAAAAACGAATTATTGTACGAGTTTATTTCGGGAGAGAAGATGTGACGGCTAAAAAGCCCGCCTCATCTTTTGTGTGGCAAAAAATCAATCCCGACGGCTCGCACGACACTGATTGGGAATCCCGTTATGCAAATACCGGCAATGTGATCATCGTTGGAAGCGAGGTTGCCGGCTCCACCATTCGGTGTCAGGTAAATGATGAATTAAGCGATCCTATTATTTTCGCAACCGAAGAGGATGCAGCTTATTTTTTGACGTTCCCGATGGATGCAGTCGGAATTGACGGTGTAAACCAACGGGTGGTCCAATACGCTCAAATAGATTTTCCGCGCGGCCATGTTTATTACACGCAATTGTACAGCGGTTCAAAGTACAGACCGCCCGATTATAAAACAGTTGAATCTTTTGAACTATCCCGATGCACAACAGACGGAACTTTTATAGATTCTATGCTTTGCCTCCACGGCGGTCACGGAAGCCATTTCGGAATAGAGTACGTAAACGGCAAATTGTGGATTTGGTCGCTCTATTTTGATCCGACAAATAAAAAGTATCATGTGGTTAAATTCCCGTATCAGCCGGGCAAAGTCATAGATTGGGGAGATTCCAGCATTACCGATTTGCTTGCATTTGGTTCCACTGGCTATCGGGTTAATTTAGACGTACGAAATGGCTATGTTTTGTTGGTGAATGGGGTTACAAACCCCACTTTTTATGTGTGCAAAAAATCAGATGTGGAAGCAAAACAATTCAAACCACTATATACCGCAAGGGGAAGCGACATCAATTATTTTGGCACTGATCAAACCTATCAATCTGCTTGTTTGGATTTCCCATACGTCTATCTTGCGAGTGGGAATGCAGATAACAGTGATCAGCGGGTAATGTATTGTTTTGACATCCGTTCAAAATCGTTGGTGTATCGAATTGTTTACACGTTCGATAAAGGAACGATAAATCCGATCGGCAGTGTCCGCGAAAGTGAAACGATCTCCTATTATTATGATACGAGCGGTAAAAAGTGGCTCATTCAAGGATTTGCATTTTCCAATGAAAATGCGGAAGAGACACAAAAAACAAACCAACTTTTTAGAATCAACGAACATAAGCGAGGTGAGTGACAATGGCAATCATGGGTAGTGTGGACATTCCGTTTACGAATTCCACTCAAATCGCGAAAACAGCTGAACAAATAGCCAATGATGCTAAAACAAAAGCTGAACAGGCTCAAAGAAAAATCACTCAAGGCGATTCCCCTCCGGATTTTCCGGATTTATACGCCATTTGGTTGGACACAAGTGTTAACCCGTATGTGTGGAAACAGTGGAATGGCACAGAGTGGGTAAAAGCATCAATCACAAATTTTGATGAATTAGCTGGCCAGCTTCAAAGCGCTCAAATTGCTGTCGGGGCGATTAAAACCGACCATCTATTTGATGGTGCTGTCGTTTCAAAAAAACTAGCTGATGCTGCCGTAACTCTTGAAAAGATAGGAGAAAATGCGGTTGACACATCCAAAATAATCGACGATGCAATTACCCAGGCAAAAATTGCAATGGGTGCTGTCGGAGCAGATGAAATCAAAAACAACGCGGTAAATAATGAAAAACTCGCAGATTTAGCCGTTACAGCTGCCAAGTTAGCAAACAATTCCATAACAACTGAAAAAATTGTTCCTGATGCGGTGACAAGGGAAAAACTTGCACCAGGTGCAGTAGGGACAAATGAAATTGAAGCAGGTGCGATTAACGAAGCCAAAATGGCTTGGTCAACGCACTTGCTTTTTTAATTGAAAAGGAGGAAAAAAGATGTTTAAGCAAATTATTCAAAAATGGGTTCGTGAAGTATTGACAAGAGAATTTCAAGAAGCAAGAAAACAAATTCAGGAAGAGTCAGCAAGTCTTCTCCATGACATTACCTATCGTTTGAATGTGTTAAAAGAAGCGACAAACGGAGTTGGACAACGTATCCATACGTCAGACTTGAATATTGCAACACACATGATTGATGGTTATGCGTTTACAAACAACTCTCCTTCAAATGGTTCAGTAGCATGGACGGACGTAAACATTGTCTACAAAGGAACAACCTATACAATTACGAACGGAAACACCGCAAACAAATACATCTGGTGGCAGTTTTCTGCGACGGATAAGACCAAATTGCAAACTTCAAATACAAAGCCAAACCTTACACAGGACGATATTTTGATCGGTGTGAACGATGGCGGTGTGTTCACTCTAACAATGGCACCCGGTAAATTTACCCCGGGCGGCGCATTGATGGATGGTTCTGTTGGTACCGGTGAACTAGCTACTGGCGCCGTAACTAGTGCTAAACTAGCGGCTTTGGCGGTTGACGCTTCTAAACTAGCCGATGGTGCGGTGACTGATACAAAACTAGGCGCAAATGCCGTTACTTCCTCAAAGATTGCTTCTGGTGCTGTTGGTTCAAGTCAGCTAGCAAATGGAGCAGTGACGTCAGGAAAGTTAGGAACGGGGGCAGTTGGGTCAGGAAATCTAGCCGATGGTGCGGTAACAGGAGTGAAGCTTGGGGCAGGTGCGGTTGCCGAAGATAAATTAAACGTTGCAACGCACTTTTTGTTTTGACAATCAAACAAATGAAAGGAGGTCGGTTAGTCAATGCAAGTATTAGACAATACACCACAGGCAGGCTTCATTCAATGGTCAGATGTTCACATCAGTTATAAGGGGAAGGTCTATAATATCGCAAACGGCGCAACTGACTTCCGGTACATCTATTGGAAGTATTCTGATCCCAACTCTTTTTATGGCTCAAACGTTTTTCCTACACTTGGAGACAATGACCTTTTAGTTTTTTTAAATAAAAACGGTATCCATTTGACGGTTCCGACAGCAACGATTATCGATGGTTCGTTAATCGTTCCGGAATCAATATATGCAAATGCTTTAGCAGCAAACAGCATTACATCTGAAAAGATTGTTGCCGGAGCAATTTCATCCGATAAAATTGCTGCGAATGCTATCGGTGCCGATAAGATTGCTGCCGGTGCAATCATGACAAATCACATTCAAGCTGGAGCAATAACGGCTAACAGTGGAATTATTGCATCTGCAGCTATCGGAACGGCAGCCATACAAGATGGTGCTATAACTAATGCGAAAATTTCAAACTTAGATGCTGGGAAAATCAATACGGGCTATTTAAATACTGCAAGACTACAAGCCGGCACAATAACGGCTGATAAATTAGTCCTTTCCGATTTTACTAATCTTTGCGAAAACCCCGATTTCGAGACGGACTCAGTTGGTTCGTCTCCAAAAGGGTTTAATTCAACATTTAATGCAAGGGTTACAGATATTTCAGGTTTCACAAATGGGAATGGGTCAAATAGAGCATTAGAGATCGATTCTATGAATGGAAGTAATAGTAGTATATACGCATCAAATTTGATTTCTGTTACTCCAGGGCAACAATTTTTCGTTTCAGCAGAAGGTAGGTATTTGAATACGAATGGTACAGGTTACGGAATAATAGGGTTTAGACAATATGATGCGAAAAAGACTGCATTGAATCTATGGGATAAAGTAGTATCATGGAGTTCCACAAATAAAGAGACGACATTCACTACAAAGACAGGGATCTATACGGTTCCAAATGGGTGTTACTATCTTCAAATATGGATTTCGTTTTATAATAACGCCGAAACAACAAATAAATTTTATATTGATAATATAAGAATTAATAGGGCAGCAAATGCTGAACTAATCGTAGACGGAGCTATCACCGCACAAAAAATAGCATCCAAAACTATCACAGCCAATGAAATAGCATCAAATACAATTACAGCAAACGAGATAGTTTCTCGTACTATCACATCAGATAGAATCGCAGCTAATGCAATAACTGCGAATGAACTTGCAGCTAATGCGGTCACAGCAGGGAAAATAGATGCGAATGCTATCACAGCTAGAGAAATCAAAGCAGGAACAATAACTGCGAATGAAATTGCTGCAAATACCATTACAACGAATTTAATTTCTACTGCTGGTCTTGATGCAGCGGTAATTAAATTTGGAACAATGAGCGGCGAGAGGATCGAAGCCGGTACATTAAGCGCAGATAAAATAAAGGGCGGAACTATTTCGGGTGTAACTATTAAGGTGGATACAACCGCATATGTCGGCAATACCCTTTACTTAGGAGTTTCTGATCCGAATGGACAGAAAACAATACTTTTTAATACAAATTCCATTGTTCAATCAATTAGTGGCGGCATTCAAGTAGTTGGAGACGGCACAGCCAAATTACTAACTCAATCCGGAATCGGGATTTCAGTCAATAACCTTGCTGGCGGCCGAATCGAAATGACTGGAGAAGTTTTTTGCAACACTACTATGAACGCCTCAGGGGTACGAACTAATAGCCAGTCAATGGACAATTTATATCTGGGCGTAAACAACGAGGTTAGATGCGTGAATTTGAGCATGTATAATAATGGAAGTCCAGTTTATAAGCCCATAAAAGCGGAGAAAGCAATAGTTAACCGAGTTGAAATTAATGACGGAAACGTTCTTTATTTAAGTGGTCGTTCGGGATATTACGTAAAAGTTGTCGAGCCTGGGGAAACGAGTGTTTATCAAGATTTATATGTGAAAAATCTTCGTGCTAGTGGCCAAGTATATACAGGTTCGTCGGTAGCATTAAAAACGAACATCAAACCATTTGATGATGATGCTATTGATATTTTAAAGACAGTAAATATCTACACTTATTATTATCAAGATGATATTGATAATGGAGACTTTGATAATGTTCAGGTCGGGGTTCTTGCTGAGGCAGTTCCGCAATTAATGCGTGGCCCAGATGCAAGTTCAGTTAGTCCTTACGCGATGGTTTCTATTCTTTGGAAAGCAGTTCAACAGCAACACAGTTTGATTGACAATTTACAAAACCAAATCAATGATCTTGAATTGGCGTTAGATACGCACATCGGATCAATAGGAGGAAATGTAGCATGAACATTGATATAAACGATATTGTTACACAATTAAGCCAAAGAATCGCTCAATTGGAAGTGGATAAAGCTTTACTTTCAGCACAACTCAATCAATTACTGGCGGAAAACGCGAAACTGAAAGAAGAAATCGTCAAAAACGAAAAAGAATCTGAAACAGACAAAGCCGAATAAAGGCTTTTTTATTTTGCATTAAAAAAGAAGGAGAGAAAACAACATGACTTTAGAAATTGTTCGATTATATCTGTTCGGCACGGTGAAATTTTTGGATTTATTAACGATCGCAATGGTAATCGACATTATAACAGGCGTGATCAGAGCCTGGAAAGAAAAAAGGCTGCGAAGTCGTAATGCGCTTTTTGGTTATGCTCGTAAAATTGGCATTTTCGGGATTATTATTGCTGCAAATATCATTGATACCATTCTCGGTTTAAACGGGGCTGTGGCGTACGCTACGGTCATTTTTTATACAGCAAACGAAATTCTCTCAATCCTTGAGAATTGCGCACAGATTGGGTTAAAAGTGCCAAATGTGCTTATAGACAAATTGCATGTGATTCAGCAGGACAATGAAGAAAAAACAATCAATGGAAATGTCTACTTGGGAACTGCGAAAGAAGTTAAGATTGTTTCGCATTCTGGAAATTCGGATGAAAAGACGGGCAGCGAGTGATCGTTGCTCTTTTTTATATTTAAAAAGGAGTCGATGAAAAATGAGTTTTAATGTTGTCACTGATTATGTAAAGGTCAACCGATTCACAAGGCCTGGCATGAAGCGTTCTGCCACAAAAGCGATTGTAATGCACTATACGGCAACGCCGGGCGCATCAGCAAAGAATGAGCGTGACTATTTCAACGGAACATGTATTGCCGACCGGCGCTATGCGTCCGCCCATTATTTTGTGGACGATGATGAAGCAAGGCTCATTATGCCAGAAGATGAGGTTGCCTACCATGCCCATGATAATAACCGTTGCTATATCGGGAAGTTAAACGGCAATGCAAATTTAACCGCAATCGGCGTGGAAATGTGCATTGATAAGGCGGGAAAAATCACTGATAAGACCTTCGAAAATACTGTACAGTTGGTTGCTCAACTCTTGAAAAGATACGGACTAAGCGTAAATGACATCTACCGACACTACGACATTACGGGTAAAAATTGCCCAGCTCCGTGGGTGTCTGACACCTCACAGTTTAGCAAGTTTAAAAATCGTGTATCTGAGATTATTTCTGGATCGGCAAAGCCTGCCTCTAAACCAGTTGTAAAAGAAGCCCAAAAGAAAACATTCCGTATTCGTGTGAAAGCATCTACTTTGTGGTACTACAATAAACCGAATTGGGATGCAAAGAAGGATACTGTTAAAAAAGGTGATGTGTTTACCGTAGTTGATACGCTCACTGTAGCTGGTTCAAAAATGTACAAGCTTAAAAGTGGTAATTACATCACGGCCAATCCAAAATATGTTGAGGTTCTGAAATAATAAAAACAGCCCGCCTCTTATGAGGTGGGCATTCTCTTCAAGTTTAATTAATCAACTATTGCTATAACACGAGCATCCACGATTCTTATTTCACCTGGGTCAAAAGCGCCGTCGTTATTGGTTTGATTACCCGCGATTATAACTTGCTGTCCTTCTCCGTAATAAGCATTTTGTTTAATTGTCTTTTCGATTCTTTGGGCTAACTCCGATATTTCATCTTCTGTTTCAAAATATTGCGTATCAACATGAGTTGCGCAAGTACCGTTTGCTGTCTCTCCTGTTGTGTAATATGTAGAGCAATCATTTTCAAAATCCCAATCATAGGATTCACGGCAAACATCACCGATTTTGTATTGTTCATCTTCGTAAGTTCCACGTACACCAACAACAAAGTAATTGTTTTCAATGATTTGTTTTGCCAATTCTCTATAATTCATTGTTCATTCCTCCTAAGATTTTAATAATTTGCGTCATCCCCTGCTGTACTTATAATATAACATATAAATAATTGCATGTAAAGTATTATATGATAAAATCCTAAAATTATTCAGCGCTTTTTTTCTTTCGGGCGTACTCCTCAAGATCAGATCGTAAATAAAGTCTGGTTTTCCGTACTTCTCCGAATTCTACAAATGGGATAATTTTTCTGGTTGCAACCGACTGATTAAATGCGGATACAGACTGGCCAGTGATAGAACGAGCCTCTTCCTGCATAACAAGATTATCTTCAATCCATTTCTTTATTTCTTTGATGTCCATTTGGTTTCCCCCTGTTCTTTTAAGGCTTTAATGTATGGCTCATGATATTCGGACTCTGCTTGTTTTCTCGCGGCAATAGCATCCTGTAAGTCTTTAAAAGTACCTAAATACTTTCGTTTGCCTTTTACTGTTATGCTGGCTTCGTAATAGTCTTTTCCTCGTCTCTTTCTTTTGGTTACTCCCTTGTGGCCCGTTTTGCTATCTGAACGTACTTTTTTTGTTAAAAGAGGCACTTGCACACCTTCAACCGATTTATCCTCTATTAATGTTTTCCGAGCATTTTTTATTTGACTATCCTTACTGCAACCGCATGATGTCGTATCGCCACGTCTTAAACTTGTAGCATTTGCTTTTGTTGTTTTACCGCATTCACATCGACATAGCCAAAGAGCATTATCATTCTTTGTTTTTCCTGCGCGTTCTACCACCGTTAACTTCCCAAATTTACGACCCGTTAGATCAAGCGCGTTAGATGGAGTTCTCTTTCTTAAACAGCCGCATGATTTCTTTGCGCCGCGTAATAATTGCCCTCTAGTGGCAGTCGTTTCATTTCCACAAGAACACTTACAAATCCAAGCTACTTCGTTGTATAGTCGTTCAGGACTTTCTTTTATGGCAGTAAGTTCGCCAAATTGTTGGCCGGTTAGATCAATTCGTTTAGACATTCGATCACGCTCCGTAAGAAAAAGGAGCTAATTCTTTTGTGCCTAAGAAAGTTTTAACTCCGTTTTCGATGCAAAAGAAGTCGATGACATTAGCACCTCTTCTGTAAAAGTTTTTGTAAACGGAAGCATATTCAACTTTCGAAAGATCAGACATAACCTCAACGCGCTCAGAACCCATATATCTTTCCACAGTGTAAGTCATGCTTGCCTTGTTACCGATGACTACCATTTTGTGAACGTAATTTGCTTTTTTAACTTCTGCCCACGCCATGCGAAGCGCTTCTGCAAAGTATTCTTTAACTTTTCCGCCGAACCTTTCAACACCTTTTCTTGCGATTTCCCAAGCTCTTTTCATTACGTTCATCTTCATTTCCTCCCGTTATTTACTATCTGTATAAATAATAACATGTAATTAATTATATGTAAAGTACTTTCCGAAAATTTTTTTCGACAAAAGAGGAACGTAGAATAAAAAGTACATGGAGGGTAGGACTTCCGATACAAAAAAGCTCACCTTGCCGAAAGGTGAGCTTCCCCATTAAGGTTGCTTCATTTTTGTCCACGGATCGTACCACGTTTCCTCTTTCACCATATCCTTTTCACTTCTCGAATAGGTGTATTTAGCTATATTCTTGCTTTCCGCAAGGTAAGGAGCTTCCCAAAATACAGTGATTTCACTTATTTTTGTTTCCTTTGCAAGTTTAGCTGCTAGGTCTTCACTATACATATCCAGCAGTTTTTTTGTTGTTTTGGCGGTATTCGCAGCATCCCATTTTAGATATGGTAACACTATATAGCTTCCATCGTTCAGCCCATAATTTTTATTTACTTTAATTTCTTTAATTTTAATGGAGGAATTCTGTTCTTTTACAATAGCTTTAATATTCTTTTTTATAATGTCTTCCTGAGATAGTTTAGGTTTTTCTTTTTTTGAAACAGTCTTTTCTTTTTTATCCTCTTCTTGTTTCTTTTCCTGGTTATTTGTCGCGGCAGTGGTTTCTTTTACCTCTTTCTTATCTTCTTGTTTTAAATTTTCAACAATACTGATAATACCAATTATTATTAAAACCCCTATGAACAATTTTTTTACTTTCTTCATCTTTAATCCCCTTTTCTCACCCAAATTTCTTCAATCGGTTTTCCGATCACACTTGCAATTTTAAAAGCAACTGGAAGCGTTGGCAAGGATTTCCCTCTAACAATCATACTTAAAGTTCCCTGGGTTATCCCAGCTTTTTCTGCAATATAGCTTTGTTTTATTCCGTTATCCTTTAACAGCTCTTTTAATTTGCATTCTATTTCCATTTGCATCACCCTATAACTTTATTCCATAAAAATTTTGTTTGTCCTCTAAATTTTTTTATTTCCGGACAAACAACGGGCAAGCCCGCCGCCCATAATCTTTACCAAGGTAGTTACCACGGTAACTACCATGACAATTACCTCGGTATCTACCAAAATAATTACCACAGTATATCTACCACAGTAATACAAGCAAAAAGGCCAAAAATAAAGCAAAATCAAGATCTGTTAAAACGAGCATGCGAAGAATGAGGGAGGGAGTTTTATGCGGCGAGAGATATTAGATTTCAGACAATTTATGAAAGGGGAGAAAGTTCAAAAAAAGAAAAAAAGAAAGGACGTAGTTTTAAGAAGCGCATGGATAGGCGGAGTCACTTTACAAGGAATTATCAACACACCGCAATTTGTCTCTAATGCTTATTTAGTGATGGGAGGAATCGGATTAGTTGCGATCAGCATTGCTACGCTAGAAAGAGCACTTGCGAAAAACAATAAGCACATCCAGGCTGATTGGGTAGCTCATGTGGGAAGGTTTATTTTCCCTGTAACTTTTGCGGGGATACTTGTTTATTTCGCAGTGTGGTGTCCACTATGGTAAATGTCATCAGAAAGAGATTCCACCGAACCAAACTAATGAATTTGTTTCGGACAGCTGATATCTGTTTCAGGTTCGAGCGTAATAAAAGACAGCTGACATCCTTTCCAAAAATTTTAGACATTCGCTTTCCGCCTGGTCGAATCCAGTACGTTTTTTCATTGCCAGTGGGTCTTGATCCAACAGACCTCAAGAAGAAGGAGTATATCTTTAAACAGGTCTTTGGAAATATCGAATTGCGGGGAGATACGGAAAAGTTTGTTCTTGAAGTGTATCAAGAATTACAGAAGACAACGTACAACTATAGTTATGAGGAATTCGCAGAGGAGATGGAAAAGTCGAAACTTCCGATTCTTGCAGGGAAGGATTTAAAAGGGAACCTGCATGTGTATGACATGGTGGAGCACCCGCATCTTTTAATCGCCGGCGAAACTGGGTCCGGTAAGTCAGTTACTCTACGCAGCATACTAACCTCGCTCATTTTACACAAGCGGCAGGGGTTGGAACTTTACCTGGCAGACTTAAAACGTTCCGAATTTCACGTCTTCCGCCACATAGATATCGTAAAGGCGGTAATGACAAGAAAAGAGGATATTTATCGTTGCTGCGTACGTCTCCAAAAAGAAATGCAGGAAAGAGGAGATCTACTTGACGCTTACGAAGTGGCTCACATTGATGATTTTAACAAGCTGAAAGACGTTGAAAAAAAGCCATATATCGTCTTTTGCATTGATGAGTTTGCATTGCTGAAAAAAGAAAAAGAGATCATGGCGATCATCGAAGAAATAAGCTGCATTGGTCGAGCGCTCGGCGTATTCCTTATCCTTTCGCTACAGCGACCTGATGCAAAGATTATGGAGGGTCAACTCAAAAACAATCTAACCGTTCGTTTTGCATTCCAACATTCAGACAAAATTAATTCTGATATTACGCTTGGCCGCGGTACGAAAGAAGACGCATCTAAATTAGAACGTCCAGGGCAATTCTATATTAAAAATGTCGAAATCACCGAACTGCAAGCTCCTTTTTTAGACCTGGAACCCGCAAAGGAATTATTAGAGAAAATCAAGATTCGGAAGCATCAAGTGAACGTTAATGATGAAGTTATAGATATTAAGGCGGATGAAGTAGAAGAGGAAACATTCGCCGATCTACTGCCGCCATTTGAATTCAACTTACTGGAGGTAGAGGATGATGAGGGAAAGAGACAAAGCGATTTTGAACGATCTCAAAATGTTTCGGGTTCTTTCCAGGGATCAGCTGATTAAGTTGCATTTTAACAACACAAAGAAGAAAGTAGATGTATGCAATAGTGTAATGAAGCGATTAAGGCGCGATGGTTACGTTACTGCAGATACAACGGTACATCCCTACAATTATTTCGTGAATCCCGCGCCAATTAAAAAAGATTCATCAAAATTACTGCACTTCAAAGCAATCGTTGATTTTTATATTGAATTATGCCGATACAAAAAACCTTCCACTTTTGAAATCGAACCAAAGGTAGGAGAAAAGGGAGCAATAGAGCCTGACATCTTTATGATCTGGCAAAACTCCCCTTTCTATGTGGAGATACAGCGGACGTTATATTCTCAAAAGGTCATGGACGCAAAAATAGAACGATACAAAAAATATTTTTATGGCGAGTCATGGAAATTTGAACAGTGGCAGCCAAAAGGCAAAAAGTTTTTTCCTTATATTTGGGTTCTCACGGATCACGTTTACAAAATTGATATGCAGCCATTAAAAATTTTTCAAACAATTTCAGTTAATGAGTTTTTGAACTTAGTGAAAAAAGAATATATAAAATAGAAGAAAAAAGTTGAAAAGCACAGATAAACAGTAAGTGTTAATTCATTCCCCTCCTTATCAGTTCCGATCGGATCATGCAAGGAAACGTCCTTTTTTGTCTTTTTAAGTGCCCGTAAATGCATAAGAATTTCGTTTTCAATACACCGGGCTGCATATGTTGCCAATTTCGTCCCTTTTCCATGTGAATAGCTTTCGATCGCCTTGATTAAGCCGATCGTTCCGATAGAAATTAAATCTTCCGTATCTTCTCCTGTATTTTCGAATTTTTTTACGATATGTGCGACCAACCGCAAGTTATGTTCAATTAAGCGGCTTCTGGCAACTTCATCACCTTCAGCCATTTCAATTAAGTACCTTTTTTCTTCACTTTCTGACAAAGGTTGTGGGAATGCATTGTTTTTGACGTAGGAGACAAATAGCATCACTTCTTTAAAAAAATATGCAAACACGGCAAGTAAACCTGACATCATGACACCCCCTTTAAGTTTTGTTCTACGTTTTTACTCTATGTCATTCTGGGCTAGGCCGTGTCTGTACAAAGAACAATTTTGCTTTGGCGAATTTGTTCTAAAATGAAGGGTGGAAAGATAAGATATGTGCGATACTGGAATTTATTTCGCTGAGGACGTGTAACGTTGTCAGGGTACAATATAGTAAGAAGCAAATTATTTGACTTAAATTTAATTATTAAGTCATTATATATAAGTAACTTTTAAATAGAGGAATCAATGGAGGTAAGTAAATGACAATCTCTGCTACAAAAGCAAAAGACTTTTTTACCGTTGCAAAAGAAAGAGCTTCTGTTCGTCTTTATGATAAAAACTTCAAAATGAGTAAGGACGATATTGAAGAATTGCTCGAACTAACGATGCATGCGCCATCAGCATGGAATTTACAACACTGGCATTTCATGGTATTTCACGGAGATGATGTTCAACAAAAGCTTTTGCCGATTGCGTATAATCAGCAACAAGTTGTTGATGCGTCTGCGGTCATTGCTGTATTAGGAGACCTTGAGGCGAATAAAAATTTTGATCTTGTAATAGATATGGACATTCAAGCAGGAATGGCTACAAATGAAGTGAAGGAAACATTGGGGCGTCAAATTGCGGGTGCATATGAAAACAAACAATATGCAAGAGATGCGGCATTTAGCAATGCTTCACTTGCTGCAATGCAACTAATGCTTGCAGCGCAGGCAAAAGGATATAGTACTGTTGCGATGGGCGGATTCAATAGTGAAGCATTTATGAAAGAATTTTCCGTTTCCTCTCGTTACGTGCCAGTCATGCTTATAGCGGTTGGAAAAGCGGCTGCACCAGCCCGTCCTACACAGCGATTAGACATTAATCAGCTAACAACATGGGTTTAAAATAAAATCACCTGCCAAAAATCGGCAGGTGATTTTATTAAAATATGGTCATTGAACGATTCATTTTTTCACGCGTCGATTCATATAAACGATCGATACGTTTGTTATCCAAATATTCTTCATATGACATTTCTTTTTTCCGTACAGAAATGCTAATAGTTACAAAGAATAAGTTTAAATGTAACATACGATTCCCTCCTTTACCCATTTATTTGCCTTTCAGGTCGAATCTTTCTCCGTTAAAATCCATGCAAGTACTGCAATTCTGCTCATCATTTGTACTCCTCCTTTAACGAATTTTTAGCCGCTTTTCAATTCCCGGAAAAGCTGAAAGGTTAAGTAGCATACACTATAAGAAAAAACGCAAAAAAGCCACAGGATCCCCCTGCGGCAAATCGTAAAAAGGCACAAAAAAACCGCAGGCATCGTTCGTCCTGTGGCTAACTTTTTCTCATTCATTAAAAAAGCATTCTACGCCCGCTTAAGGCCGAACAAAAAGCTCATATCCAATTGTACATCTGTTGAAATTGTAAAAACTTCATCATTTTGTTCGACCTCCTTCTTTTCCAATATTTTATGCTACGCACCAATTATAACCATTAGTTCACTATTTGTAAACCCCTGTTAAAAACATTTTTTACTAAAAATTTATCTCGATTTTTATTTGAATATTTCTTATAATGGAAAAAGACTTGGAACTTAAAAGGAGGAAACCATCTTGATCATCGAAGGGTTACGCGAAAGCTGGGATCTTGAATCGATTTTTCCAGGTGGAAGCGATTCAAAAGAGTTGCTTGCAGCTATAACGAAAGCAGAACAAGAAATCGAAACGTTAAAAAGCACGATAAAAGATTTTACATATTCTCAAGAAGGTTTTATCCAGTTCATAAAAAACATTGAACAAACATCAATGTTACTATCTGAATGCATTTCCTATGTAGGCTGTTTAGCCGCGCAAAATGTAAAAGATAAAGCCGCCTTATCTCTCCGTGGAAAATTAGAAGCGATGTTTGCTCAATTTGAAACGATTATGGTAATGCTTGATGAAGCAATCATGCAAATTGAGGAAGACGATTGGAAAGCGCTCACAGAAACTGAATCGTTAAAAGGAATTGGCTTTTCGTTGAAAGAGCGCCGAAAAAACGCAGCAGATAAGCTTCCTTTTGAACAAGAAGCATTAATCAACGATCTATCAGTTGATGGCTACCATAGCTGGTCAACGCTCTATGATAGGGTTGTTGGAAGAATGACGGTTGAGACAAAAATCGAAGGAAAAGAGGAATCCCTTTCAATCGGCCAGGCGGAAAATCGGATGACTGACCCGGATCGAAAAGTGCGTGAACACGTTTTTCAAAGCTACAGCAAGGCGTGGGAGGAAGAAGCGGAATTTTGCGCTGAGGCATTAAATCATATTTCCGGCTTTAGAAACAGTGTTTACAAAAATCGCGAGTGGTCATCTGTTTTGAAAGAACCTCTTTCGATTAACCGAATGTCTGATAAAACCCTTGAAGCGATGTGGGAAGCCATCGTGAAAAGCAAAGAAGTGTTTGTCGAGTATCTCAAAAAGAAAGCTGAGCTATTAGGAATTGAAAAATTAAGCTGGTATGATGTGGAGGCTCCGATTTCAAAAACAAGCAGTAAAATGACGTACGATGAGGCTGCTAATTTCATCATTGAACAGTTTGCTGCCTTTAGCCCGAAAATGGCAAAGTTCGCTGAAATCGCTTTTGTAAACGGTTGGATTGAAGCGGAAGATCGTTCTGGAAAACGTCCGGGAGGTTTTTGTACTGGTTTTCCGCTTAAACAGGAGTCGCGGATATTTATGACGTTCTCTGGTACAGCGGATAATGTTTCAACGCTTGCCCATGAATTAGGCCATGGATTTCATTCATATGTGATGAAAGATATGCCTTATTTTGCGCAAAATTATGCGATGAACGTGGCGGAAACGGCTTCTACGTTTGCAGAAATGGTTGTTGCTGACGCCGCAGTAGGAAAAGCAAAATCGAAAGAAGAAAAAATTGCATTATTGGAAGGAAAATTGCAAAACGCTGTCGCCTTTTTTATGAATATTCATGCGCGTTTTTTATTTGAAACGAGATTTTATGAAGAAAGGAAAAAAGGCCTTGTCCCGGTTGAGCGGTTAAATGAATTGATGCTTGAAGCGCAAAGAGAAGCTTATTGCGGTGCCCTTGATCAATATCATCCGTATTTCTGGGCTTCGAAACTTCATTTTTATATAACGGATGTGCCATTTTATAACTTCCCCTATACATTCGGCTATTTATTCAGCGCCTCAATTTATGCGAAAGCAAAAGAAGAGGGGGAAGGCTTTGAGGATAAATACATTGCCCTTCTTCGGGATACCGGAAGCATGACGGTCGAGGAGCTTGCATTGAAGCATTTAAATGAAGACATAACGAAACCGGAATTCTGGACGAAAGGCATCAAGCTTGCGGAACAAGATGTGAAAGAGTTTTTAGAATTAACCAGATAAAAAGAAAAACCATGACCAAAATAAATTTGGTCATGGTTTTTAACGTTTTTTGATCGAAATATTACTTACCATGAGAAAAGCCATAATGAGTATTAAAAACATGAAGAAAACAGTAGGCAAAAAATTGATGAATAAAAAACTCATGGCAACAATACAACCTGCAACGGTGATAGGAACACCGACAAACGATCCGGTAAATTCGGTTATATTAAATCGTGCTAAACGAATGGCACCGCAAACGATAAATAAAATCGTAAAAATAATGCCTGGTACGCCAAATTGATGCAAGCTTGCCTCATAAATTAAAAAAGATGGCGCAATCCCAAATGATATTAAGTCACAGAGGGAATCCAATTGTTTCCCGAATTCGGACTCAATGTTTAGCTTGCGTGCAACCATTCCGTCAAATCGGTCAAATAAGCCAGCTAGAAAAATAAGAATAAATCCAACCTTTAACGCATCTTTAAAAATAAATAATAGTGCCAGAGCTCCGAGCGAAAGGTTAATAATTGTTAAAACATTAGCCGTTTGACCTTTCATTTTTTTCACAGTAGAATCTACACGCTCTCTTTCAATCATAAACATCCATCATCACACTCCCTTTTTACTCTCTTTTAATAAGGGATGGAGAGCATCTTTTAGGAAATATATTTGGTTTCATTTCATTATATGTTATATTTGTCAATTTTGAAAGGGGTAAATACGAAACAAAAGTCCATTACTTTCATAATGGACTTTGTTACGGTATAGTCTTGATAAGCCTATTTTGCAATGATCGACGCTCGATTTCTTGTCTGATAAGTTGGATAAAATCTGAACTAAGCCGGAGTTCCTTCGCTTTATAATAGGATTCAATTAATAAGTCGTCAGATAAATTT
This sequence comes from Fictibacillus sp. Mic-4, assembly GCF_049843615.1. Lineage (NCBI taxonomy): Bacteria > Bacillati > Bacillota > Bacilli > Caryophanales > Fictibacillaceae > Fictibacillus > Fictibacillus sp. Mic-4. The sequence goes on from NZ_JBBHZM010000002.1 coordinate 117,850, forward strand.
TCCATAAGGTATGCCGCTGGCGGCAACTTCACCTCCCTTACTTCTTTTAAATGACGTAAAAAATTATTTGTTTTTAACATTACCTGTACGAGGTAAGCATAAAATAGTAAGTACTATTTCTTATTTGTAGATTAACATGAAATGGGAACAAGAACAATCGTTCGAATATCCACAATAAATAGTGGATAACTTGTGAGTAACCCGTTAATAACATGAATGATGTAAGGACTACCTTATTGAAAGTATGTGTACAAAGTTATCCACAAGGTTGAAGAAGCAAAGAAATTGTCGAAAACTTTTTGTTCTAATCCTGAATCCATCGTAAAAAAAGTTGTAAGTGGAATATTTATTGGTAAAATAATTAAGTAAAGTCGAAGTTCACTTTAGAGGTGCTGTAAAAATGTTAAAACAATTTTTGCCGAATGAGCATGTGAAAAGCATATTAGATATTTCACCAGAGAAGCTCGTGGAAAAAGGAATAAAAGGAATTATTACAGATTTAGATAATACCCTTGTTGAATGGGATCGGCCTGAAGCAACCCCTGAATTAATTCAGTGGTTTAAGGCTATTAAGGAGAAAGGGATTTTAATTACCATTGTCTCAAACAATACACAGGCACGTGTAAGTTCATTTTCAAATCCGGTAGAAATACCGTTTATTTATAGTGCACGAAAGCCGATGTCGAGAGCTTTTAAACAGGCGCTATCCGATATGAAATTAAAACGCGAAGAAGTTGTCGTGATCGGTGACCAATTATTGACCGATGTGTTAGGGGGAAACAGGCTCGGTCTCCATACAATTCTTGTTGTCCCGGTTGCAAGCACAGATGGAATATGGACAAGATTCAATCGGCAAATGGAGCGTTTTTTACTTGCACGAATGAAACGAAAAGGCATGATTCATTGGGAGGAATAACGATTGGAAAAGCAGTATACATGTATCGGGTGTGGGGTTACGATCCAAACAGAAGATAAAAACGCTCTTGGCTATGCGCCGCCTTCTTCACTTGAACGCGATGTTGTTATTTGCCAACGATGTTTTCGCTTGAAAAATTATAACGAAATTCAGGATGTCTCTTTGACGGATGATGATTATCGAAAAATATTGATGGGAATCGGAGAACAAAATGCTCTTGTTGTAAAAATCGTAGATATTTTTGACTTCAATGGAAGTTGGCTCCCTGGATTGCAGCGGTATATTGGGAAAAATGAAGTCCTTCTTGTTGGCAATAAAGTGGACTTGCTTCCTAAATCGGTCAATAAAACGCGTCTTTTACATTGGATGAAAAAAGAAGCAAAAGAGCTTGGGTTGAAACCGGCAGATGTCCATTTAATTTCGGCAAGCAAAGGATATGGGATTGATGAATTGGCGGAAAGCATCGATCGCCATCGTCATGGAAGAGACGTGTACGTTGTCGGTTGTACGAATGTTGGGAAATCGACGTTCATTAACCGGCTCATTCAACAATTTGGAGCTGAAACAGATCAGCTTATTACAACGTCCCATTTTCCGGGTACAACATTAAATTTAATTGACATACCGCTGGATGATGAAAGCACGCTTTTTGATACGCCGGGTATTATTAATCATCATCAAATGGCTCATTTTGTAAATAAAAACGAATTGAAAACGATTATGCCGAAAAAAGAAATTAAGCCGATTGTTTATCAGCTTAATGAAGGACAAACTTTGTTTTTTGGCGGATTAGCGCGTTTTGATTACATAAAGGGCGATAGAAGATCTTTTGTTTGCCACGTATCAAATGATATTAAAATTCATCGGACGAAATTGGAAAACGCAAACGATCTTTACGAGCGTCACCTCGGCGGGATGTTGACACCTCCTTCCGACCCTGAATCGTTTCCTCCTTTAAAACGGCATGAGTTTATGATAAAAGAAGGAAAGACAGACATCGTTTTGTCAGGTTTAGGTTGGATCACGGTTCCCGAGGCGGGAGCGAAAATCGCAGCGTACGCGCCTGAAGGAGTGGCTGTCACCATTCGAAGATCACTTATATAGGGGGGAGAACATGAATATTGGATTAATCGGATACCCGGTCCATCATTCCTTGTCGCCGGAAATGCAAAATTCGGCGTTTCGGGAACTCGATTTAAATTACAAATATGAAAAGTTTAATGTCGAGCCCGGCAAGCTAGGAGATATCATTTGCTATTTTCAAGCAAACGGCTTTAAAGGATTTAATGTAACCATCCCACATAAGGAAACAGTGATGCCGTTTTTAGATGAAATCGATGAGGAAGCTTTAGCCATCGGAGCGGTAAATACGGTCGATATAAAGGATGGGAAATTAATCGGTTACAATACAGACGGCAAAGGCTTTGTCAACGGGCTTAAGCAAAAATTAATAAAGCCAATTTCTGAAAGCCACATTCTTATATTAGGGGCGGGAGGGGCTGCAAGGGCGATTGCGCATTCATTATATTTGCATCAACCGATGTCGATCGTGATTGCGAATCGTACAACCCGGCGGGCTGAAAAAATTATCCAGGAATGCTTAAAAGGAGACGGAAATGCCCTTACTCTTCAAGAGGCAGAGCATATGCTCAGCCGTTTTGATATTGTTGTGAATACAACGCCAATTGGAATGCATCCTAATTATAATGAGATTCCGCTAGATTTAAGAAGGTTAAACGAAGGCACGGTTTTATCAGATATTATTTATAATCCGTTAAAAACGAAATGGCTTAAACTTGGAGAACAAAAAGGAGCTATTATCGATAACGGACTGTCCATGTTCGTTCATCAAGGGGCACTGGCGTTTGAAATTTGGACCGGAAGGAAGCCAAATGTCAATTTAATGAAAGAAACGGTAATAAAGCAATTAGGAGGAAGTTATGTTAACAGGTAAACAAAAACGGTATTTGCGTTCCGAAGCGCATCATCTCAATCCTATTTTTCAGGTCGGAAAAGGCGGCGTGACCGAAAATATGATCAAACAAATAAATGAAGCATTAGAAGCGCGAGAATTGTTAAAAGTGAGCGTTCTTCAAAATTGTGAAGAGGACCGCGAAACAGTGGCTGAAGCTTTAGTCAAAGGAACAAAAGCGGAGCTTGTTCAAATTATCGGGAATACAATTGTTTTATATAAGGAATCAGTGAATAATAAAGAAATCGAACTTCCGTAAGTAACTGGCAAAGCGAGAGAGGGATAATCAGAAAATGGCGAAAATCGGTATTTTAGGTGGGACGTTCAACCCACCTCATAACGGCCATCTATTAATTGCCCAGGAAGCATTGGCCGCCTTTTCCCTTGATGAAATCTGGTGGATCCCAACAAACATTCCACCTCATAAAGAAACGAAGGATCTTGCGAGCAATGAAGCGCGAATTGAAATGATTAAGCGGGCGATTTCAACGAATGAGCAATTTGCCCTTTCATTAATCGAGTTTGAAAGGGAAGGTCCTTCATACACTATTGATACGATAAAAGAATTAAAGAAGAGGTATCCTTATCATGACTTTTTTTTCATTATGGGCGGAGATATGCTTTATACCTTACATAGCTGGCATAAAATCGATCAGTTAAAACAGTTAGTTACCTTTATCGGTGTGAATCGCCAAAATTATCCCGTGGACCAATTTGAAAATCCGTATCAAGTAAAATTGCTGACGGTTCCATTATTTGATATATCTTCTTCCATGATAAGAGAGCGGTTCGCCACCGGGAAAAACACAAAATATTTAGTGCCGGATGAAGTGAGAGGGTTTATTGAGGAGAGTGAACTTTATGGAGCGGGAAAAAGCACTTGAATTAGTAAAGCGGCAACTAACCGACCACCGCTATGAACATACGTTAGGCGTTGTTGATACAGCGGTGAAATTGGCTGAACATTACAATGCGGATAAAAAAAAGGCGGAAATAGCCGCTATTTTTCATGATTATGCCAAATTCCGCCCAAAAGAAGAAATGCGGCAAATTGTCCGCGACAATCAAATGCCGCTTGACTTGCTCGAATTCGGAACGGAATTGCTCCATGCTCCTGTTGGAGCCTATCTTGTCGAGCGGGAAGTGGGTATTTATGATCAAGAGATTTTAAATGCGATCCGTTATCATACAACGGGCCGACCAGGTATGAATTTGCTTGAGAAAATTATTTTTATTGCGGATTACATTGAGCCGGGCAGACGTTTTCCGGGTGTCGAAGAAGTAAGGCAACTTGCATTTGAAAATTTAGATAAGGCCTGCACCCAGGCTTTGAAAAATACGATGCAATTTCTTATGAGACAAAATCAGCTGATTTACCCTTTAACGGTAGATACATATAATGATTTCATCTCCACCATAAAAAAACGGGAGGAAACGTAATGAAGGAACAAGAACTAGTTGAACTTGTCGTAAAAACAGTTGATGATAAAAAAGCAGAAGACATTATCGTCCTTGATATGAAGGGAATTTCATTAGTGGCGGACTATTTCCTAATTTGTCATGGGAATTCTGAAAAACAAGTTCAGGCAATTGCGAAAGAATTAAAGGATGTATCGATGGAACATCAAATTCCTCTTCGCCGAATGGAAGGATTTGACCAGGCAAGATGGGTTCTTGTTGATTTAGGCGATGTAGTTGCACATATCTTTCATCGTGATGATCGTTCCTATTATAATCTTGAAAAACTCTGGGGTGATGCGCCTCAGCTAAATATTAATAAAATGCTTTCGTAAAGGAGATTGTATGAGTTATCAACAATTTGCGTATTATTACGATCGGCTGATGCAAGATGCTCCTTATGAAAAGTGGATTGATTTTTTGGAACGTACGGCGGATTGCAAAGCCGCCCGCATTCTTGATATCGGCTGTGGGACAGGGGCCGTATCGATTCGTCTGGCAGAAAAGGGGTTTGATGTTACGGCTGTTGATTTATCCGAGGACATGCTGGCAATGGCAAGAGAAAAAGCGGAAAATCAAAAATTAAACGTTCGTTTCTTTCACCAGGATATGCGGGAGCTTGACGGATTAGGGGTTCATGACATTGCGGTTATTTTTTGTGACTCGTTAAATTATCTTCTATCTGAAGAAGATGTTTATCAAACCTTTCAATCGATCTATAACCATTTACATATGGATGGCAAACTGTTATTTGATGTCCATTCGCTTTATAAAATTCACCATATTTTTTCGGGGAATACATTTGGGAGCAACGAAGAACATCTATCCTATATTTGGCAATGCTTTGATGGCGAGTTGCCGGATAGCATTGAACATGAATTAAGCTTCTTTGTCCAGAAAGATGGAGCGTATTATGAAAGATTTGATGAAATACATATTCAACGTACATTTTCGATAGAAACGTACGAACATTTGCTTCAAAAAGCAGGGTTTGTTGTCGAACGAGTAACGGCCGATTTTTTGGAAACGCCACCGGATCATCAATCCGAACGATTATTTTTTGTCGCGAAAAAAGCAGAAAAACCATCTTTTTGATGGTTTTTTGTTTTGAAGAAATCTATCGCTGCATTTTTAAGGTGAAAAAGACGCATTCTAAAGAAAGAAGGCATACGCGATAGAGGAGGATAAAAATGAGTGTCGTTTTTCTTCTGACGGGCCTAGCTCTCGTTTTCATACTAGCCTTTTTAGCAAGTTACAATCGGAAAGGAATTAAATATAAAGCGATTGCAGTTATGATTGTCATCCAGCTCGTATTATCATTTGTTTTATTAAATACGAGGATAGGGGTAGCAATCATCCGGTCAATATCGAAAGCTTTTGACCAATTAATGAAAATTGGGATCAGTGGTGTCGATTTTGTTTTTGGAGGACTGGAAAATAAAGGGGTTTCCACTTTCTTTTTGGATGTTTTATTACCGATTATTTTTATTTCGGTTTTAATCGGCATTTTGAATTACTTTAAAATTCTTCCTCTAATTATTAAATATGTAGGGCTCTTGTTAAGCAAAGTGAATGGAATGGGCAAGCTGGAAAACTACATCGCGGTTTCTTCCGCATTTTTAGGGCAATCTGAGGTTTTTTTAACGACAAAGGAACAATTGCCGCATGTTTCGAAACGGCGTCTTTATACATTATGTACTTCTGCTATGAGTGCCGTTAGTATTGCCATTGTCGGTGCATATATGACAATGATTCCTCCAAAGTATGTTGTAACGGCCATAGTGCTTAACATATTGTCGGCCTTAATTATTGCCAATATAATTAACCCATACGATTTAAAAGAGGAAGAAGATTTATTGATTGTCGATCATGACAAAAAAAAGCCGTCCTTTTTTCAAATGATTAGCGAAAGCATTATGGACGGATTTAAAGTAGCGGTCATTGTCGGGGCGATGCTTATCGGTTTTATTGCCTTAATCAATTTAATCAACTATTTATTCGATTTTATTTTTGGGATTTCATTCCAAAATCTATTGGGATATGTATTTGCGCCAATTGCGTTCTTAATGGGCATTCCATGGGCAGAAGCGGTCAAAGCGGGAAGTGTGATGGCGACAAAATTAGTAACAAATGAATTTGTCGCTATGGGTGATCTTGGGAAAATGGCACATTCGCTATCTGAAAAAACGCTTGCGATTACATCGGTCTTTTTAGTCAGCTTTGCGAATTTTGGCTCGATCGGAATCATTACAGGATCCGTTAAAGCATTAAGCGAAAATCAAGGGGACATCGTCGCAAAGTTCGGACTAAAGTTATTGTACGGTTCCACTCTAGCTTCTATTTTATCTGCAACCATCGCGGGCCTGTTTTTCTAAAAAAACCATCAAATATTTTTTTGATGGTTTTTTGGTTTTTTAGAAGGAAAATAAATGTTTATGTCGAATCAAAATAATCGACGGGTCATATTTTTTTAAATTGTTCTCTAATTTTCTCCCGTTCTTCATCGTATTTTTCATGCGTGCGGGCAATCAGTTTATTAAATACATCACCGATTTCCTCGTTTAATATTTTTATGCCTTCTCCCGTTATACCGCCTTTTACACAAACTTTTTCGATAAGAGTAGGGAATGTATAAATATCTTTTTCCAACAATTTTCCGAGCCCAATGAGCATTTCGCTGGCCAATTTTGTCGCTTTGTCTTCCGAAATGTTTGTTTCGCTTGCTGCGCTTTTGATGAAGCATTGAACGATGAACCCGATAAATGCGGGCCCACAACTGGCAATATCGGATGAAATTCTCGTAATAGAATCATCGATAATGACCGGATTAGAGATGGATTTCATTAATTGAAGCAGCTTCTTTCGGCAGTCTTCACTGCAATTTTTTCCGAAAGTGATAAGAGATGATCCAGAAAGTGCCTGGTTCGTAATGCTTGGGATGGCCCTTGCAATGTTGCAGCTTAATTCATCTTCTAATTGTTCGCACGTAATGGGACTAGTAATCGAGACGATCAATTGGTCTTTTGAAATGTTGCTTTTATGCTTGGACAATAAAGGATAAAACTCATGCGGTTTAACACAGAGGAATATAATATGGGCAAAGTTTATGACATCTTCAATTGAAGAAGTAATTTGGATTCCAGGATATGTTCTTTTTAAACGCTCCGCTTTCGAAATCGTTCGATTTGTGATCATCAACTGCGGGGGCGCAACGGCTGAAGAATCGATAAAGGAAGAAATCAACATGCTTCCCATATTACCAGTGCCTATTACTCCGATATTCAAAACGAGCTCCTCCTTTCCCCTGCTATTTCTACCTTCAAATGTATGACGGGAAACTTTCTTTTATGTTTAAAAAAGGGTGGATGAGATGAAATTGTGGTTCAAGCAAAATCTCCGTTACATTATTCCAGGTCTTTTATTGTTCGTTGTTTTTATTTTTGCTGTATCAAAAACGGCAACGAAAGAAGAAAAAAATACACTGCCGGTTGAGTTATCGGGAGAGAAAACGATCAGCAATAAGTCGAAAGCGAATGCCTCATCTTTACACGGGAAAAATGGAAAAGAAATTATGGTCGATGTTAAAGGGGCCGTTGTTCATCCGGGCGTTTATAAAATGAGCGCTGGAGACCGTACAATTCATGCGATTCACCAGGCCGGCGGTTTTCTAAAAGAAGCGGATGAACGAGCGGTTAATTTAGCCGCCGTCCTTCAAGATGAAATGGTCATTTATGTCCCGAAAAAGGGGGAAGTGCAGCATTCAACCCCCTCCGAACCTGATGCCACCAGGGCAAATGAAAGTCAATCGGCGAAAATTAATGTCAATATCGCTACAGCGGAAGAGTTGCAAAAAATTACTGGAATTGGTCCTGCAAAAGCTGCCGCCATCATTAGTTATCGCGAAGAAAACGGGCCATTTCAAAAAGTTGAAGATTTATTAAATGTTACTGGAATCGGAGAAAAGTCGTTAGAAAAAATGAAAGATGAAATTACGATAAATTAAAACGCAAAGAAAAAAAATTGACTGTAAGACGAGCCCATTCTACACTTATAGAAGTGACCTAAGCTTTTATGGAAGAAAGGAGATAAAATGAGCCGAATCTCTTGGAATGAATATTTTATGGCCCAGAGCCACTTGCTTTCCTATCGAAGTACATGTACAAGGCTGGCGGTTGGAGCTACCATCGTTCGAGATAAACGAATTATTGCCGGAGGATATAATGGATCGATTTCTGGTGGAGTTCATTGTATTGATGAAGGCTGTTATGTCATTGACGGACATTGTGTCCGCACCATCCATGCCGAAATGAATGCCCTCTTGCAATGTGCAAAATTTGGTGTCCCAACTGCCGGAGCGGAAATGTATGTTACCCACTTTCCATGCCTACATTGCTGTCGTTCGATCATTCAAAGCGGCATAAAAAAAATATATTATGCGAAAGATTATAAAAATCATCCATATGCGATTGAGCAATTTAAAGAAGCCGGCGTCTACTTGGAGCAAGTAGAATTTAATGAATATCAACTTCACCCGGCCTATAAAGAACAGGCAGAATTAGTTAAAGAATTGCTTGAAGCTTTGAAAGAACAAACAAGCGGGGAAAAATATGAAAAATTCAAGGAAAAAGCGAACCAACTTTTTCCGAATTAATACGATATGTTTCCCTACTTATATGTTTATGCTCTTTGTGCCATTTTCGGAATTGTGTCTGCAAGATTCGAATGGTTTTGGGCAATTTTTATAATTGCCCCTTTTTATTTTTTAAAAAAATATTCCCCGCAACAAACGACAATCTGCATCTGTTTTTTTCTCTTGTTCTACGCTTACTTTCAGTTCATCGATACTCATAATCATACGGGTTTATCTCCTTCAACCACTTCATTTAAAGGAACAATCGCTTCGATTCCTGAAATTAATGGCAATTTTTTAACCTTTCGATTTCAAGTTCAAAGCGAAACCCTCCAGGTAAACCATTCGATTCATTCAGAATCTGAACAAAGACTTCTTAAAAAACGCCTTAAAATGGGCATGATCTGTTCATTTACGGGACGATTAAAAGAACCGCGGGCAAAAGAAAACTTTGCCGGAATGGATTACAGGCTCTATTTAAAACAGGAACATATTCATTGGCTCGTTCAAACGACAAACGTTCGCCTGTCCAATTGCACTCTTTCCAATCCGGATCGATTCGATGAAATATGGAAAATTAGAGAAAGCGGCATTCGTTACATTGAAACGAATTTTCCTGAAGAGATGTCAGGACTTATGAATGCCCTCATTTTTGGGTATAGAAATGGGATTAGTCGTGAAGTAATCAACGCTTATCAGCAAATGGGGCTGACTCATATTCTTGCCGTATCGGGTTCAAATGTTGCTATTTTAGCGGCGGCTTTCTTTTTTGTATGTATTCGATCAGGACTAACACGGGAGGCAGCTATCCATCTAATTGTGGCAATTATTCCGGTTTATATGCTTTTAACGGGTGGGGAGGCATCGATTATACGGGCCGGTTCGATGAGTATATTTGTCCTTCTTTTTGTTAGATTAAGATGGAAAATGCACCCTTTAGAAGCGATTAGCTTTGTTTGTCTTCTAATGCTGCTTTATAACCCGTATTTTGTTTTCAATCTTGGTTTTCAGCTTTCTTTTTTAATTTCGATGGGCTTGTTGCTTTCAGCGAATTCGATTATGAAACATTGTCGCTATTTTCTTTCGAAGCTAATCGCTACTACTTTTTTATGTCAATTGATCTCGTTTCCACTTCTTATTTACTCTTTTTACGAATTTTCTATTTGGTCCATTCCGCTAAATGTATTGTATATCCCATTAATTTCAATTGTTATCTTGCCTTTTTCGATTGTAACATTCATCATCCATCTCATCATTCCTCAGGTGAGCTATCTACTTGTCATCTTGCTCAAGTACCTCATTCGCTTGTCCAGCGAATTTCTTCTTTATATGACTGAACATACGGGAACTTTTATTTTTGGCAAACCGCCTATTTTCTTTCTCCTTTTGTACTATGTCGCCATTCTATATTATCTCATCCAATGGGAAGCAAACGGAGTAAGCAAAAAACTTGTGCGGCCGGTCTCTGCCATTAGTTTAGTGCTTCTTTTACACTGGTTTTATCCTTTTTTACTTCCGTTTGCGAACGTAACATTTTTAAACGTTGGCCAGGGGGATAGCATATTAATTGAGCTTCCTTTTAGAAAAGGTGTGTATTTAATTGATACAGGGGGGACGGTTTCTTTTCAAGAAGAGAAATGGGAAGAGAAAAAATCAGAGTACAACGTTACCGAACAAGTTGTACTTCCCGCATTAAAGTCGCGAGGGATCCGCGCGGTCGACAAATTGATTTTAACACATGGCGACCTCGACCATATCGGCGGGGCAAACATTATCTTATCTGAATTGAATGTCAAAGAGGTATTGTATCCAACAGGAAAACTTAAAGAAAAAGTGGAAAAAAAGGTGTTGCAATATGCAGTCAATCAACATATCCCTATCCAAGTGGCACGTAAGGGATTGTCCTGGAAAGAAGGTAACGATCAATTCTTCATTTTATCGCCTTATGGCAATGAAGAAAAATCGAATGATCGCTCAATTGTAATTTATGCCAGGATCGAAAACGTTTATTTTTTATTTACGGGAGATCTTGAAAAGAGTGGAGAGAAACGTATCGTTCAGGATACAAAACCATTTAAAGTAAATGTTTTAAAGGCAGGACATCACGGCAGTAAAACTTCTTCATCGTTTGAGTTGATAAAGCATATCGGACCCGATTATGTAATTATTTCGGCCGGGAAAAATAACCGCTATGGACATCCTCATGAAGAAGTTTTAAAGCGATTGAAAGAGCAAGGTACAACTATTATACGAACGGATGAATCAGGCGATATATCATTTAAACTTGAAGGGAAAAGAATGAAAATTATAACAACAAAAAAGTAAAAAGGGATCCGAACCTATTGGGATCCCTTTTATGTATGAACTTAGTATTAACTTAAAGCTTTCATAAGTACACCAATTGCAAAAATGATCGTAAAGAAAAGAAAGGAAAACGTAAATCCATTGCCGGCATCAATTAAATCATTCCGTTTACATTGAACGTCTTTTTCAAATTCATTCATTTTTCAGACCCCTCCTATTTCGATTTTAGTATAAGCTATTTTTTCATAAAAATCCATAAACAAAAATGGAAAATTAGAAGATCCGATATCTGGTCTCCGGCTTTAGATGCAAAGTTTCGGCTTTTTAAATTTGTTCTTCCTTTTTTGCTAAGAGTTGTCACCAATAGATTGAATTTGCATAGGATATCCTAACATATAAGAAGCTATAATTCGCTAACGGTCGGGAGTCCCGGGGTCTTGGCGGTTAGCGTTTATTATAAATGAAGGGATGGCGAAAGCCATTCCTTCTTTTATCTTGAAATAATGTGGCAGAACGACTACGATTAATGTAGAGGTGAAGACATTGTCACTGTCCAATATAGTAAAAAAATTAAAACAACAGAAAGTTGCCCCATTTTATCTTATTACCGGAACGGAAGGATACATTATCGATGAGGCGCTATCGTCTATAGAGAAGGCCGTTTTAAATGATGAAGAAAAAGATTTTAATTTATCTGTTTACGACTATCAGGAGACGCCAATCCAGGTGGCGGTTGAAGATGCGGAAACACTTCCTTTTATGGGCGAAAGGCGCATTGTCATTTTAAAAAATGCAATTTTTTTAACAGGCGCAAAAGAAAAAAGCAAAGTGGAACATGATTTGACATCATTTGAACAGTACGTCAATCATCCTGTTGATTATACGATATTCATCATTGTTGCACCTTACGAAAAACTAGATGAACGAAAGAAAATAGTCAAATTATTAAAAGCAAGGTCTGAAATGATTAATGCTTCATCCGTTGGTCATGATGCGGCTAGCGATTGGGCAAAAAATCGAGCGGCGGAACAAAATGTTCAAATGGAAAATGATGCCGCCCAATTCCTTATTTCAAAAATTGGCACGGAATTAAGTTTACTGGCGCAGGAAATTGACAAAATGGTATTGTATGTTGGTGAGAATGGGGTAATTTCCGTAGATACAGTTAATGAACTTGTAAGCAGAACGCTTGAAGAAGACATTTTTTCTCTCATTGACGACATTGTACATAAACGGATTGATCAAGCGTTACGTACGTTTTATGACCTTTTAATCCAGAATGAAGAGCCGATCAAAATATTATCGTTAATGGCAAGGCAATTCCGCATTATTTTCGGAGTTAAGGAACTTTCCCAGAGAGGCTATGGAGAAAAACAAATCGCGAGCATGTTAAAGTTGCATCCTTATGTGGTAAAGCTTGCGGGAGGGCAAGCTCGTTTATTCACTGAAAAAGAATTATTGTCGATTTTAGACCGGCTGGCAGAAGCAGATTACGAAATGAAGACGGGAAAAATGGATAAAGTGCTGCTATTAGAATTAATTATTATGGAAATGAATCATGTAAAAAGCAACGGAGCATAACGTCCGTTGCTTTTTTGCAATAAAAAAACGACCTTTAAATAGAGGTCGTTCTTTCATATTTAAGCAGTAATCCCGTTTAATGATTTTGCAAGACGAGATTTATGACGAGAAGCTGCATTTTTATGGATAAGTCCTTTAGTTGCCGCTTTGTCAAGCTTTTTAGTCGCAACAACAAATGCTTCTTTTGCACCTTCAACATCGTTGTTTGCAACTTTCACTTCGAAGTTTTTAATCGCTGTGCGCATTGCAGATTTAATAGATGCATTATGGGCACGACGCTTTTCGTTCGTTTTTACGCGTTTAATTGCAGATTTAATGTTAGCCAATCCATTCACCTCCCTATGCCATTTGCAACCGAGATTGCCAAAAAAATAGGACACACAGTATTCTATCAAAGTCGCCTTTTAATTGCAATACAAGAATGAAAAGGTTCGTACACGGAAAGAATATTAACAGTTTGGAAAGGGCGGTGTTTTTCGGAATGAATAAAGAGTTAAACCTGGATAAATATGCTGTGCGAACTGATCTTGCCATCGAAGCGCGGGAAATGTTGATTGACGAACAAAAGCTTGAAGAAAAAGAAAGTGCGATCCAGGGAATTATTATTAAAGAACGTGACGAGGAAGGCATTAAATTTACACGGGTTGAAATTGATGAAAAAGGGGCGGAGGCAACGGGTAAAAAAGCGGGGACGTATTTAACCTTTGAAGTGCAGGGTATTCGTGAAAAAGATTCCGCCTTGCAGGAAAAAGTGCAAGAAGTATTTGCTCACGTTTTTCATTCGTTTTTGAAAGAGTTAGGAATTACCGAAGAGCAAACATGTCTCGTTGTCGGTCTTGGAAACTGGGCAGTGACACCGGATTCGCTTGGTCCTCATGTTGTTGAAAACCTTTTAATAACAAAGCATTTATTCGATTTAGCCCCGGAAAATGTCCAGGAAGGGTTCCGGCCCGTTTGTGCGATTGCTCCGGGAGTTATGGGAACGACGGGTATTGAAACGAGCGACATCATTGATGGTGTAATAAAAAAAGTAAATCCTGATTTCGTTATTGCCATTGATGCTCTTGCCTCCCGTTCCATTGAGCGTGTCAACACAACGATCCAAATTTCTGATACCGGCATTCACCCGGGTTCCGGAGTCGGGAATAAACGAAAAGAACTAAGTAAGGAAACACTCGGAATTCCAGTCATTGCAATTGGGATTCCAACTGTAGTGGATGCCGTCACAATAGCGAGTGACACTATTGATTTTATTTTAAAACATTTTGGTCGTGAAATGAAAGAAATCGATAAACCATCAAAAAAGCTGACACCTTCGGGAATGACATTCGGAGAGAAGAGAAAGCTGACAGAAGAAGATTTACCGCCTGAGGAAGAGCGGAAATCGTATTTAGGTATTATTGGGACGTTAGATGATGAAGAGAAGAGAATGTTCATTCGTGAAGTGTTAAGTCCGCTCGGGCATAATTTGATCGTCACTCCGAAAGAAGTAGATATTTTTATTGAAGATATGGCCAATGTCATTGCCGGAGGATTAAATACGTCGCTGCATGGACAGGTAAATCAAGGAAACAGTTCATTATATACACATTAAGCGGCCTTTTTAAAAAAACACCTCAGCGTTTTTCTTAAGTCATAATTGGACAAGCGTTGCATAAGGTAAGAGTAATACTGTTGTACAACCCAATAAAGTGAGGGTAGTCGCGATGATTAAATTTATGATGATTTGCTTTATGCTGACATCCATACTGTTATTTGGTGTCCTATTAGGTATGCAAAAAGCGAATGAGGGAATAAAGCATTTAAAAGGAAGCACAAGCGAAATGGACGCTTTGACGATCGAAAAAAAAGACGGAAAAATGGAAGCGGAAGTGCTAGGGAAAAATATTTCAAGCCACGAACTGGAAGAAAAACAAAAAAAACTTGAAAAACTGCATTCATATAATTTTTTCTCGAGCATTGGCGAAAAAATTTCAAATGCGGTTAGTGCACTCGTTAAAGGCGTTGTTTCATTGATTGTTACTCTATTCGAATTCGCCTTTGACTCGGTATTATAAGGTCATTTCCCGGACAAGGGGAATGACTTTTTTATGATTGAATAAGAACGGGGGTATTGCTATAATCAATGCCAGTAGTACTTTGCTTAAATGTGGTTGTTTAAAAAGTCCGGGAATATAAAGCATTATGATCTCGAAGGAGCTAACTTTTTAAACACGCACTAATTGTAGGAGTGAATCGAATGAATCGAGAAGAAAAATTAGCCCGGCAATCGCGTATTCGGAATTTTTCCATTATCGCACACATTGACCATGGGAAATCCACGCTTGCAGACCGGATTCTTGAACAAACAAGCGCGTTATCACAGCGGGAAATGAAAGAACAGCTTTTAGATTCGATGGATCTTGAGCGTGAGCGCGGAATAACGATTAAATTAAATGCTGTTCAATTAAATTATAAAGCGAAAGACGGGGAAACTTATATTTTTCATTTAATCGACACCCCGGGACATGTTGATTTTACGTACGAAGTGTCGCGAAGCCTTGCCGCTTGTGAAGGAGCACTGCTTGTTGTAGATGCGGCCCAGGGTATCGAGGCACAAACGCTTGCCAATGTCTACCTGGCTTTAGAAAATGACCTTGAAATCGTACCGGTCATTAATAAAATAGATCTTCCAAGTGCTGAGCCGGAACGTGTTCGCCAGGAAATTGAAGACGTGATCGGTCTTGATGCATCAGATGCGGTTTTAGCTTCTGCGAAAGCGGGAATCGGGATTGAAGAAATTTTAGAGCAAATTGTTGAAAAAGTGCCAGCGCCAACAGGCGACCCGGACGGCCCGCTGAAGGCCCTTATTTTTGATTCTCTTTATGATCCTTATCGCGGGGTAGTAACGTATATTCGGATAGCAGAAGGGACCGTCCGTGTAGGAGACAAAATCAGGATGATGGCAACTGGCAAAGAATTTGAAGTAGTGGAACTCGGCGTTTTCACGCCAAAAGCAGTACAGAAAGATTTCTTGACCGTTGGGGATGTTGGATTTTTAACAGCATCAATCAAAAACGTAAGCGACACTCAGGTCGGGGACACGATTACAAGCTCGAAAAACCCGGCAACAGAACCGCTTCCTGGCTATCGCAAAATGAATCCGATGGTTTATTGCGGTCTATACCCAGTCGATACGGCAAAATATAATGACTTGAGGGAAGCTCTTGAACGTCTTGTCTTAAATGATTCTGCCCTGCAATATGAATCGGAAACATCGCAGGCGCTCGGCTTTGGATTCCGTTGTGGATTTTTAGGGCTTCTTCACATGGAAATTATTCAAGAACGGATCGAACGGGAATTTAATATTGAATTGATTGCGACCGCACCAAGCGTAATTTATAAGGTAAATTTGACCAGCGGGGAAGATATTATTGTAGACAACCCTGCCAATATGCCGGAATCACAGCTTATCCAGCGCGTGGAAGAACCTTATGTCAAGGCATCTATTATGACACCAAATGATTACGTTGGAACGATCATGGAAATATGCCAGAAAAAGCGCGGAAACTTTTTAACGATGGATTATTTGGAAAACAATCGCGTCAATGTTATTTACGAAATTCCGCTATCAGAAATCGTTTATGATTTTTTTGACCAATTGAAGTCTAATACAAAAGGATATGCTTCATTAGATTATGAACTTATCGGGTATAAGCCTTCGAAGCTTGTTAAAATGGATATTTTGCTAAATGGAGAAAAGATTGATGCACTCTCGGTGATTGTTCACAAAGATTTTGCTTACGAGAGAGGGAAAGTAGTCGTTGAAAAATTAAAAGAGCTTATACCGCGTCAGCAATTTGAAGTGCCTGTTCAAGCGGCAATCGGGAATAAGATTATTGCCCGGTCTACCATTAAAGCGCTCAGGAAAAATGTCCTTGCCAAATGCTACGGTGGAGATATTTCGCGTAAACGCAAGTTGCTTGAAAAGCAAAAGGAAGGTAAGAAGCGGATGAAAACGATTGGCCGTGTCGATGTCCCTCAGGAAGCGTTTATGGCCGTTTTACGCATGGACGATGATAATTGAATAATCGAATGAAAAAGACCGCGATTGCTTAGCGGTCTTTTATAAATCATAGCAGGAAAAGAGGGAGAACAATGCCAGAAGCGGTTTATCTCCATATTCCGTTTTGTGTGAATATTTGTCATTATTGTGATTTTAATAAAGTTTTTTTACAAGGTCAGCCGGTTGCTCGGTATTTAGAATTCATGGAAATGGAAATGAAGAATACGGTAAAAAAGTACCCTTATGACTTTATTGAGACCATTTTTGTCGGCGGAGGCACACCTACTGCGTTGGATGAGAAACAATTAGAATACTTTTTGCAATCGGTTAAAAACCACTTTATAACATCTAAATTAGCGGAATTTACAGTAGAAGCAAATCCGGAGCAAACGACGAAAAAGAAACTTGAAATCATGAAAAAATACGGCGTCAATCGATTAAGTATAGGGGTGCAGGCGTTCCAAACATCATTGTTGAAAGAACTTGGAAGAACGCACCAGCAAGAAGATGTATTTGCGACGATTAAAAATGCGAAGGAAACCGGGATTGAAAACATTTCGCTTGATATAATGTTCGGGTTGCCGAATCAAACGGTTGATATGTTAAATGAAACGCTGGACATAGCATTTTCACTTCAGATCCCTCATTTTTCTGCGTATTCATTGCAAATAGAAAAGAAAACAGTCTTTTATAACCGGTTCAGAAATGGAAATTTGCCGCTTCCAACCGAAGAACAAGAAGCCGAAATGTACAAACTGTTAATTCATAAAATGCAGCAAAATGGGTATCATCAATATGAAATCAGCAATTTTGCCCGTCCAGGTTATGAAAGCAAGCATAATCTCCAATACTGGAATAATAACGAGTATTATGGGATCGGTGCTGGTGCCCATAGCTATGTTGAAGGCGAGCGCAAAGTCAATGCAGGTCCGCTGAAAAAATATATGGCATTAATTGAGGAAACTGGATTTCCTTATATAGAGAGCCATAAAGTGAGCTTTCAAGAAAAAATGGAAGAGGAGTTGTTTATGGGCCTGAGAAAAATAGCAGGCGTGTCTGACTCAACATTTAAAAGAAGATATGGAAAATCGATGTTTGAAATCTTTAAGCAGCCCATCCATTCTTTAATGCAAAGAGGCTTGCTTAAAAAAGAAGGCGACACAATTGCGTTGACAAAAAAAGGAGTATTTCTCGGGAATGAAGTATTTCAGGAATTTATAACGTTGGAATCGTGAGAGGAATTTTCATCATGCCTAAATCATTGACAATTTGATTTCAGGTTGGTAACTTTATAATAGATTTAGCACTCAGAGTTAAAGAGTGCTAACAAAGGGAGGTGGAGGGATGTTATCAGAAAGACAATTGTATATTCTTCAAGTATTAATTGATGACTATATTCAACACGTTGAGCCCATTGGTTCAAGAACAATTTCTAAACGCGATGATATTCCTTATAGTCCGGCCACGATTCGAAATGAATTGGCTGATTTAGAGGAGATGGGATTTCTTGAGAAACCCCATACTTCTTCAGGAAGAATTCCGTCAGAAAAAGGGTATCGGTTTTATGTCGACCATCTGCTTCCTCCACCGGCTTTATCACCAGTTGATGTGCAAAAGATGCGGTTACTATTTAATAAAAAAGTGGAAGATACGGAAAAAATCTTTGAACAATCAGCCAAAATATTATCGGAAATGACGAATTATACGTCGATTATTCTCGGCCCGGAAGCGCTCGAAACAACGTTGAAACATATGCAAATTATTCCATTAACGACGCATTCTGCGGTCGCGATATTTGTCACGAGCACCGGACATGTGGAAAACCGGCAATTCACTTTGCCTGAAGGAATCGAACTAAATGAAATTGAAAAACTCGTCAATATTTTGAATGAGCGGTTAAGCGGGGTTCCGCTTTCAGAGTTAAGCTCAAAAATCCATCACGAATTAGCTGTGGTGTTTAAAAACCATTTGACGAATTATGAGAAAATCGGAAAAGTTCTTGACGGCATTATGAAATGGGGCAAAAAGGATAAAATTTTTTATGGCGGAAAAACAAAAATTTTATCACAGCCCGAATTTCGCGATGTTGATAAAGTAAAGAGCCTCCTGGAAGCATTAGAAGAAAAGACGATCGTTGAACGATTAATTTCTTCTGATACTGACGGAGTCATTGTTACGATCGGTCATGAGAATAAGATTGAAGCGATACAAAATTGCAGCATTATAAAAGCATCTTATTCAGTCGGCGGAAATCATGTCGGTTCGATTTCGTTAATTGGTCCCACACGAATGGAATATAAACGTGTCATCAGTTTAATTGATACGCTTGCTAACGAATTCTCCAAAGCATTTAGCGATCAGTATAACTAAATTCGGGGTGAATATTACATTCGCCTCGGCTATTCATTCCTTTTAGGGAGGTGACAACAATGGAAAAGAAAGAATTGGATGAACAGTTAGTGTCTGAGGAAACGACCCAAACCGATAACGTTGAATCGGAACAAGAAATAGAGGTGTCGGAAGAAGTTGAATCAGCTGTCCAGGAAGAAAAGGAAGAAGAACTTTCTGAAGAACAGCAGAAAATTAATCAGCTAGAGCAGCAGCTTGAGGAAACGACTCAGCGGATGCTTCGTATTCAAGCAGACTATGAAAACTTCCGTAGACGAACACGGGAAGAAAATGCGAAACAGCTCAAATATAAATCGCAAAGCTTAATTGAACAAATTTTGCCTGCTTTAGATAACTTCGAAAGAGCGCTGAACGTAGATGCCGGTCAAGATCAAACTAAAACGCTCCTGCAGGGAATGGAAATGGTATATAGGCAGCTTAAAGAGGCGCTTAAAAGTGAAGGCCTTGAAGAAATTCAAGCAGTGGGAGCAGCATTTGACCCGAACCTTCATCAGGCTGTTATGCAGGTCGAAAGTAATGAACATGAAGCTAACACGGTAGTGGAAGAGCTTCAAAAAGGTTATATGCTAAAGGATCGCGTGATACGGCCGTCGATGGTAAAAGTAAGCAGTTAAAAGGCAATTGAAGAACAGCACTACATATTGACTTGGAGGGAAAAAGGCATGTCTAGAATTATTGGTATAGATTTAGGTACAACAAACTCATGTGTAGCTGTAATGGAAGGCGGTGAAGCTGTTGTTATCCCGAACCCTGAAGGGAACCGGACAACACCTTCCGTCGTAGCATTCAAAGATGGGGATCGTACTGTAGGTGAAGTTGCAAAACGTCAGGCGGTAACGAACCCGAATACAATCATTTCCATTAAACGTCACATGGGAACAAACTATAAAGTAAATGTAGATGGAAAAGAATACACACCTCAAGAAATTTCCGCCATCATTTTGCAAAAGTTAAAATCCGATGCGGAAAGCTATCTTGGTGAAAAAGTAGATCGTGCCGTTATTACGGTTCCTGCATATTTCAATGATGCTCAGCGTCAAGCGACTAAAGATGCGGGTACGATTGCCGGATTGAAAGTAGAACGCATCGTGAACGAACCGACTGCTGCTGCCCTTGCATATGGACTTGAAAAAGGCGAAGATCAAACAATTCTAGTATTTGACCTTGGGGGCGGAACATTTGACGTTTCTATCCTTGAACTTGGCGACGGCTTCTTTGAAGTAAAAGCAACTTCGGGGGACAACCAACTTGGCGGCGATGATTTTGACCAGGTGATTATTGATTATTTAGTGGATCAATTTAAAAAAGAAAATGGCATTGATTTATCGCAAGATAAAATGGCGTTGCAACGACTTAAGGATGCTGCGGAAAAAGCGAAAAAAGACCTTTCCGGCGTTTCTCAGACGCAAATTTCATTACCGTTCATCACGGCGGATGCAACCGGGCCGAAGCATCTTGAGTTAACGCTTTCCCGCGCAAAATTTGAAGAATTATCTTCTCATTTAGTTGAGCGTACGATGGGACCGACTCGTCAGGCGTTAAATGATGCTGGTTTATCGCCAAGTGACATCGACAAAGTCATCTTAGTCGGCGGTTCTACCCGTATTCCTGCTGTTCAAGAAGCGATCAAGAAATTTATAGGTAAGGAACCTCATAAAGGTGTAAACCCTGATGAAGTTGTGGCACTTGGAGCAGCCATCCAGGGCGGAGTGCTCGCAGGTGATGTGAAGGACGTTGTCTTGCTTGATGTTACCCCGCTTTCACTTGGGATTGAAACAATGGGTGGTGTATTCACTAAATTAATTGAAAGAAATACAACCATTCCAACATCGAAATCACAAATTTTCTCCACAGCCGCTGACAACCAAACATCGGTTGATATCCATGTACTTCAAGGGGAACGTGAAATGGCTGCGGATAATAAAACGCTTGGACGCTTCCAATTATCCGATATTCCGCCAGCACCTCGCGGGGTTCCGCAAATTGAAGTTTCCTTTGATATTGACGCAAACGGCATTGTTAATGTTCGCGCAAAAGATCTTGGAACGAATAAAGAACAATCGATTACGATTAAATCTTCTTCAGGACTTTCAGAAGAAGAAATTGAACGTATGGTGAAAGACGCTGAATTAAACGCAGAAGCGGATAAAAAGCGCCGTGAAGAAGTGGATCTCCGCAACGAATCGGATCAATTGATTTTCGCAACGGAGAAAACGTTAAAAGAACTTGAAGGAAAAGTTGACGATGCGGAAGTCAAAAAAGCGAACGATGCGAAAGAAGAGTTGAAAAAAGCGCTTGAAGGAAAAGATATCGAAGATATTAAAAATAAGAAAAATGCATTAAATGAAATTGTGCAACAACTTTCCGTTAAGCTTTATGAACAAGCCGCCCAGGCAGCCGGTGCCGCGCAGCAAAACGGAGCGGAAGAAGGAAAAAAAGCCGGCGACAATGTTGTAGATGCTGAATATGAAGAAGTAGACGATAACGATAAAAAATAAGTTTTCTTTTAAAAAAGAAAGTCAAAGTCAGGCGGTTTCTTGGCTTTGACTTTTTTAATGATTATCACTTATGTTTTACAAATAATGACATGTTACGAATCGTTGTCGCATCTTGCATCGTGATAAGTGAAAATGATATGATAATTTTTATGTGAATAGTCGGGAGTGGAATGGATGAGTAAACGAGATTACTATGAAGTGCTCGGTTTAACGAAAGGTGCCTCCGCAGACGAGATAAAAAAAGCATACCGGAAATTAGCTCGGCAATACCACCCGGATGTTAATAAAGAACCGGATGCGGAAGCAAAATTTAAAGAAGTGAAAGAAGCGTATGAAACGTTAAGCGATCCTCAGAAAAAGGCGCATTATGACCAGTTTGGCCATACGGATCCAAATCAAGGATTTGGTGCGGGTGCCGGGGATTTTGGCGGTTTCGGCGATATTTTCGACATGTTTTTTGGCGGAGGAGGTAGACGAAATCCGAATGCGCCAAGACAGGGAGCAGATCTTCAGTACTCCATGAGGCTAGAATTTGAAGAAGCTGTTTTTGGCAAAGAGACGGAAATCAGCATTCCGAAAGAGGAAGATTGTGATACATGTCATGGAACGGGAGCCAGGCCGGGAACGAAACCGGAAACGTGCAGCCATTGCGGTGGATCGGGACAATTAAACGTGGAACAAAATACGCCGTTTGGCCGAATTGTAAATCGCCGTGTTTGTCATTATTGCAGTGGAAAAGGAAAAATCATTAAAGAGAAATGTATGACTTGCCATGGCACTGGAAAAGTGAAAAAGACGAAAAAGATTAGCATTAAAATTCCAGCTGGCGTCGATACTGGCCAACAA
The DNA here is from genome assembly GCF_049843615.1 of Fictibacillus sp. Mic-4. NCBI lineage: Bacteria > Bacillati > Bacillota > Bacilli > Caryophanales > Fictibacillaceae > Fictibacillus > Fictibacillus sp. Mic-4. The sequence goes on from NZ_JBBHZM010000002.1 coordinate 140,509, forward strand.
ATTCGAATGGCAGGGCACGGAGAGCCGGGTGTGAACGGAGGTCCTCCTGGAGATTTATATGTCGTCTTCAAAGTTGCTCCGCACGAATTTTTTGAACGAGACGGGGATGACATATACTGTGAAATGCCGTTAACGTTTGCGCAGGCGGCGCTTGGAGATGAGATTGAAGTTCCAACATTATATGGAAAGATTAAATTGAAAATTCCTGCCGGGACGCAAACTGGAACAAATTTCCGTTTAAAAGGAAAAGGAATTAAAAACGTTCACGGACGAGGTCAGGGAGATCAGCATATTCAAGTGAAAGTCATCACACCGACAAGATTAACCGAGAAACAAAAACAATTATTGCGTGACTTTGCGGATATAAGCGGTTCGGTTCCGGATGAACAGACGGAATCCTTCTTTGATAAAGTAAAAAGAGCATTTAAGGGCGAATAACGAAATTAGGAGTGGAGTTGATAGATATGAAATGGTCTGAAATTAGTATTCATACGACACAAGAAGCGGTTGAGCCGGTATCTAACATATTGCATGAAGCGGGTGCAAGCGGAGTCGTTATTGAAGACCCACAGGACCTCGTTAAAGACAGAGAATCTGTTTTTGGGGAAATCTATCAACTCGACCCTAATGATTATCCTGAAGAAGGGGTCATCGTTAAAGCTTATTTGCCGGTAACAAGCTTTTTAGGGGAAACAGTTGAGGAAATTAAAGCATCTATCAATAATTTAGTGCTTTATGACATTGATCTTGGATTTAACAAAGTAACAATTAGCGAAGTGAATGAAGAAGAGTGGGCAACTGCCTGGAAGAAATATTATAAACCTGTCAAGATTTCCGAAAAGATTACGATTACCCCTACGTGGGAAGATTATACACCTGTCAGCTCGGATGAAGTGATTATTGAACTTGATCCGGGAATGGCTTTTGGAACAGGGACACATCCCACGACGGTCATGTGCCTTCAGGCCATTGAAAAGTATATTAAAAATGGAGATACGGTCATTGATGTTGGCACGGGGTCTGGAGTATTAAGTATCGCTGCCGCAAACTTGGGCGCAAGCAACGTAAAGGCATATGACCTGGACGAAGTTGCCGTCAATAGCGCCAGGTTAAATGTGAAATTAAATAAGGCACAAGACCGCGTTGAAGTCGGGCAAAACAATTTATTGAACAATATTGACGGACCCGTAGACATGATTGTCGGGAATTTGCTGGCTGAAATCATTCTTCGCTTTGTTCAAGATGCGGCAAGGGTGCTTAAAAAAGGCGGATTATTTATTACATCTGGAATCATACAGGGGAAAAAGCATGAAGTGAGAGAAGAACTTATAAATAGTGGCTTTTCAATTGTAGAAACGCTGGAGATGGAAGATTGGGTAGCGTTTATTGCAAGAAATGAAAAGCGATCGATTTAGGCGGTGGGGGTTTTGCAGCGTTATTTCGTTAAACCTGAACAAAAGAGTGACACTTTCGTCACGATTGCCGGCGATGATGCAAACCATATTGAAAAAGTAATGCGAATGTCAATTGGTGATAAAATCATATGCAGTGACGGTAAGTCGCCGGCAGTACTGTGCGAGATTGCAAACATAAACCGGGAAGTTGTCAATGCCCGGATACTTTCGGAGATTGAGCAAATATCGGAACTTCCTATTTCCGTCACTATCGCTCAAGGGTTGCCAAAAGGGGACAAGCTCGACTTCATCGTTCAAAAAGGAACGGAACTCGGAGCCAGTAGCTTTTTGCCATTTTCATCAACAAGGTGTATTGTAAAATGGGATGAAAAAAAAGGTGAGAAAAAGACGGCAAGGCTGCAAAAGATAGCGAAAGAAGCAGCCGAACAATCTCATCGCAGCTTCATTCCTGACGTGCTCTTGCCAGTTTCATTTCAACAATTGCTGAAGGACGCACAAAGGTATGATATAAAAATCGTTGCTTATGAAGAAGAGGCAAAAACAGGTGAGACTAGACAGCTTCATAAAACATTAAATGCCGCAAAAAAGGGGCAATCACTACTTTGTGTGATTGGACCTGAAGGGGGGCTGACCGACAATGAAGTGCAGGCACTTCGCGAGAGCGGCTTTATTGCATGCGGATTAGGCCCCCGCATTTTACGGACAGAAACAGCAAGTTTATATTTATTATCAGCATTATCTTATCATTTTGAACTAATGGGGTGATCATTATGCCACTCGTTGCTTTTCATACACTTGGCTGTAAAGTCAATCATTATGAGACGGAAGCTATTTGGCAGCTGTTTCAAAATGCAGGCTATGAACGAACGGACTTTGAAAATATGGCAGACGTCTATGTTATCAACACTTGTACAGTAACCAATACAGGGGATAAAAAAAGCCGCCAGGTCATTCGTCGTGCGATCCGAAAAAATCCGGATGCCGTTATTTGTGTAACGGGTTGTTATGCCCAGACTTCACCAGCGGAAGTTATGGCCATTCCCGGAGTAGATATTGTTGTTGGAACACAGGACCGCTCCAAAATGTTAGCCTATATTGAGCAATTTAAACAGGAGCGTCTGCCGATTAATGGGGTAAGCAATATTATGAAAGCCCGCGTTTATGAAGAACTTGATGTGCCTCAGTTTACTGACCGCACACGGGCATCGCTAAAAATCCAGGAAGGCTGCAACAATTTCTGCACATTTTGCATTATACCGTGGGCAAGGGGACTCTTGCGCTCCCGCCAGCCGGAGGAAGTTATTAAGCAGGCGCAGCAATTAGTAGATGCCGGGTATAAAGAAATTGTTCTTACAGGCATTCATACGGCCGGTTATGGCGAAGATATGAAAGATTATAGCTTCGCTAAACTTTTATCCGATCTTGATGAAAAAGTCGCAGGCCTTAAACGACTCCGCATTTCTTCCATTGAAGCAAGCCAGATTACGGAAGAAGTGATCGAGGTGATGAATCGATCTGAAAAAATCGTTCCGCATCTTCACATCCCGCTTCAATCCGGCTCGAATACAGTTCTTGAGCGTATGCGCCGCAAATATACGATGGAAATGTTTGCAGAACGTTTAAACCGGTTAAAAGAAGCATTGCCCGGGCTTGCCGTTACTTCTGACGTGATTGTCGGATTCCCGGGAGAAACGGAAGAAGAATTTATGGAGACATATAATTTTATACGTGATCATAAATTTTCCGAGCTTCACGTCTTCCCGTATTCGAAACGAACGGGAACTCCGGCCGCGCGTATGGAAAACCAGGTGCCGGAAGACGTTAAGAATGAGCGCGTGCACCGTTTAATCGCTCTATCTGATCAATTGGCGAAAGAATATGCTTCACATTATGAAAATGAAGTTGTCGAAGTCATTCCGGAAGAAGAATATAAAGATGAGCCAAATACTGGATTGTATGTCGGCTATACGCCAAATTATTTAAAAGTCAAATTCCCGGCAACAGAGGATATGATCGGGAAAATTGTAAAGGTAAAAATTACGAAAGCAGGGTACCCTTATAATGAGGGACAATTTGTAAAAGTAGTCGATGAGGATTATTTGAAGCAAGCTGCTAATGCATAAAAAGTCCGGGTTTACCGGACTTTTTTTTGTATCTGTCTTTTGATACAATACTTGTGAGAGGTCTGACAACTAATTGAATGAAAAGGATGGGAACTATGTCGAATTTAAATATCGCCCGAATGATCGATCATACTGCACTTAAACCAGAAACAACAAAGGAGCAAATTATAACGCTTTGCCAGGAGGCAGCAGAACATCACTTTTTTTCAGTATGTGTTAATCCAACATGGGTTAAAACAGCTTCTGAGCAATTAAAAGGGACGGGCGTAGCTGTTTGTACTGTAATCGGATTTCCGCTCGGCGCAACGACTCCTGAAGTGAAAGCGTTTGAAACGAAAAATGCGATTGAGAACGGTGCAACTGAGGTTGATATGGTTATTAATATCGGCGCTTTGAAGGACAAAAATTATGATCTCGTTGAAGAAGATATTCGTGCGGTAGTTGAAGCCGCAAAAGGGAAAGCATTAACAAAAGCAATCATTGAAACCTCTCTTTTAACCGATGATGAAAAGGTTAAAGCGTGTGAAATTGCTGCAGGCGCAGGGATCGACTTTGTCAAAACGTCAACAGGCTTTTCTTTAGGAGGAGCAACAGTCAAAGATATTCGATTAATGCGAAAAACAGTCGGTCCTGACATCGGTGTGAAAGCTTCTGGCGGAATACGTAATCGTGAAACTACATTGGCCATGATTGAAGCCGGGGCAACGAGAATCGGTGCAAGCGCCGGAGTTTCGATTGTCAAAGGAGAAGAGTCCGATTCTAGCTATTAATGAATTCGTACGTCCTAATATTCCCTCGAAGTCTTCCAAATTAAGTTGACCACAAACAGTTGTTATATTATAATTGCAAAAGATATGTGACGCATTCTTAACATGATTTATTGTTAAGGTGGTCTGGAGGGAGGGAAAGAGAATGGCAGAAACCCGTGTTCGCAAGAACGAATCCATTGATGATGCTCTTCGTCGTTTCAAAAGATCCGTTTCCAAAGAGGGAACGTTGGCTGAAATTAAAAAGCGCAAGCATTACGAAAAGCCAAGCGTGAAGCGTAAGAAAAAGGCTGAGGCAGCAAGAAAGCGCAAGTTCTAAGAGAGGGTGTAGGTTTTATGAGTCTTCTTGAACAACTCAATCAAGATATGAAACAAGCGATGAAGGACAAAAATAAGCAAAAACTATCCGTGATTCGAATGTTGAAGGCTTCTCTTCAAAACGAATCCATTAAATTGGGACATGAATTGAATCCGGAAGAAGAGCTCACTGTCCTTACACGCGAAATGAAACAAAGAAAAGACTCCCTCCATGAATTTGAGAAAGCCGGCCGGGATGATCTCGCTGCCGGTGCAAAGCAAGAAATTGCTGTATTAACAGAATATATGCCTGAGCAGTTATCGGAAGACGAACTGAAAGACATTATTTCTGCAACGATTCAAGAAGTTGGAGCTACTGCGCGTAGCGATATGGGGAAAGTCATGGGTGCTTTAATGCCTAAAGTAAAAGGCAAGGCAGACGGCGCCGAAGTCAATCGCCTCGTCCAACAATATTTATCTTAAATGTGAACAACGCCTTGAAGGGCTTAGCCCATCAAGGCGTTTTTAATTTGTTCAGGAAACGAAGTAATATGATTCCAACAAAAAATGAAACTGTTTAACATTTCTTTCGTAATATATAATGAATTGGAAAGGAGGGAAAATAAATGAAAAAGTGGAGAGGGCTCATTCTTTTATGTTTCTTCGTTTGTCTTTTGTTTGTGTACATAGGTATATCGGAAATGACAGACGGTGGCTTTGTCCATTTCAATAACGAGATCGCCGGATTTGTCACTCATCCGATCGTTGTTACGGTTTTATTATCGTTAGGCTGTCTTGGTCTCGTTCTTGAATTGTTTACGTCCGGTTTTGGCATTCCAGGGTTTATCGGCCTATCATCACTATTTTTATTTTTTTTCGGACACGCTCTAAAAGGGCTTGCCGGGTGGGAATCGTTCATTTTTTTCGGAGTCGGTTTAATATTGCTTGCTCTAGAAGTGTTTCTGCCCGGGGGAATGGTAGGGATGATTGGCCTTATTTCTGTAATCACAGGACTTGTCATGGCGGCTGGATCGCTCACGACCATCCTCATTGCATTATTCATTGCCCTTTGTGTGACGGCAATAGGTTCTTATTTATTTTATAAAACTTTCGGATACAATGGCCCTCTTAAAAAAATGGTATTGTATGATAGAACAACAAATGAAAAGGGTTATGTTTCAAATGAAAGCCGGATTGAACTCATCGGGAAATGCGGTGTTGCCATAACGGACTTAAGACCGGCTGGCACGATAACGATGGGCCAGGAACGCCTGGATGTGGTGACAGAAGGAAGCTATATTCGAAAAGGGATTGTCGTTGAAATTATTAAAGTGGAAGGTTCTCGGATTGTTGTCCGTGAACAAAAAGAAGAGGAGGAATAAAAAATGGAACCGGGTTCAATTGCAACACTATTAATAATCGGACTGATCATTATCGCATTAATTATTCTTTTTACTTTTGTGCCTGTAATGCTCTGGATCTCTGCATTAGCAGCAGGCGTACGTGTCGGAATCTTTACATTAGTCGGGATGAGACTTCGCCGTGTCATTCCATCACGTGTTATTAATCCATTAATTAAAGCGGTGAAAGCGGGGCTTGATTTAAGTACGAACCAGCTTGAGAGCCATTATCTCGCAGGAGGGAATGTCGATCGCGTGGTTAATGCGTTAATTGCCGCACATCGCGCAAATATTGAACTTTCTTTTGAGAGGGCGGCTGCAATCGACTTAGCTGGCCGGAATGTTTTAGAAGCCGTTCAAATGAGCGTAAATCCAAAAGTCATTGAAACTCCGTTTATTGCCGGTGTAGCGATTAATGGAATTGAAGTAAAGGCAAAAGCAAGAATTACAGTACGGGCAAATATTGACCGACTTGTTGGAGGTGCGGGCGAAGAAACCGTCATTGCCCGTGTCGGTGAAGGAATTGTAAGCACGATTGGCAGCTCAGATAGCCATAAAACCGTATTGGAAAATCCAGATACCATTTCTCAAACAGTACTTGCAAAAGGACTTGATTCCGGAACGGCGTTTGAAATTTTATCAATCGACATCGCCGATATTGATATTGGAAAAAATATTGGGGCTGAATTGCAAACCGATCAGGCATTAGCGGATAAAAACATTGCACAAGCAAAAGCGGAAGAGCGAAGGGCGATGGCTGTTGCGACAGAACAAGAAATGAAAGCGAAAGTACAGGAGATGAGGGCAAAGGTGGTGGAAGCAGAAGCAGAAGTGCCGTTAGCTTATGCAGAAGCGCTTCGTTCCGGGAAGTTGGGTGTAATGGATTATATGAATTTAAAAAATATTATGGCTGATACAACAATGAGAGATGCCATCAGCAAATCCACCGATCCAAAAAATACGGATGATACACCTGGAAGGAAATAAAGCACATGAATATCGATCAATGGATGGAAAGAGTGTTTGACCTTTTGGATCATTTTATTCCTTTCATCATCGTTATCCTTGCCGGTATTTTCAGTTTTATAAAAAAATGGTTTCAAGATAGCACGGCAAATGAACGCAGCAAGACAGGCACTTTGCGGGAGAAAAGAAAGAAAAGCCCAACACGTCATCCGAACTATAAAATAAAACAAAAAACAAAAACGATTGACCACCATGCCCATATCCATGATGAAGTAAGCATGATTACAAATGCAGATCATGACCCTCATCGCGCTTCATTGAAAAAGGAAGCATTAGAAGCAACGGGAATAGGCGAGATGAGGGAACGCTATACCGATCGAAGTGAAGAAATTCTTGTTCCATCGATTCAAATTGATCCGAAAAACGTCCGTGAAGCAATCATCTGGGCAGAAATAGTAGGGAAGCCAAAAGCATATCAAAAAAATAAGTAAACGAAAAAATCGAAATGGGAAATAAGATCCATTTCGATTTTTTCGTTTGTAAAGTGATAGTTTAACTCAACCATTCATAAAAATGAGATGAGAGGGGGTTCGCAAATGGTGAAATGGCGGCAACAAGTATCGAAATGGATGATGCAAAAATTAGAACTTCCTGCTGATATCGTGATGGATCTGCCTCGTATTACGATGATCGGCCAGCTCCATATTTATATTGAGAATCATAGAGGGGTAAAGGCATTCTCAAAAGAGGAGCTGCGGCTTAATTTAATCAATGGAGTATTAATCGTAAAAGGTAATGATTTTGTCATTAAAACGATCTTGCCTGAAGAAATACTGCTCGAAGGGAAGATCGATGGTGTTTATTATGAAGAATTAAACAACAAAGATCCTGCTCAAAAAAAGACGAAGTAATACAGGAGGCCAATATGAAAAAATTCCCGATTGAGCCGATCTATGGGTATGTGAAAATTGGAATCATTGGAGAACACGGGGAAAGCATTATCAATGAATGCGTCGCGCGGGACATTCCAATTTGGGAAATTGAGCGAAAAGATGATTATTCAATGACGGCTAATATTTTCGTACGGGATATAAAACAGGTGAAACAACTGCTTAAACAGAAAAAGTGCAAAATCCGTTTCCTTAAAAAAAGAGGGTCCCCATTTTTTCTTCTCCGCCTTTGGAGGAGAAATGGTTTTTTGCTTGGACTTGCAGGCTTTATTCTAATTATTTTCCTATTGTCAAACATGGTATGGAATATAAATGTAACTGGTGCAGATCCTAAAACAGAGTTCGAGTTACGAAAAGCTGCCGCTGAGCTAGGCATTAAAAAAGGGCAATTCATTTTTCTCTTGCCTAATAGCAGGCAAATTCAGCAAAAACTGACGGATAAAATGGATAATGTCACATGGATTGGTGTGACCCAAAAAGGGACGACCTATCAATTTCAAGTAGCGGAGAAAGAAATACCTGAGAAGGCAAAACGGCTCAAACCAAGAAATTTAATCGCGAAAAAGAAAGCAATCATTCATGATATTTTTGTGAAAAGAGGACAGCCTCTTGTTTCGCCAAACGATTATGTTCAAAAAGGACAAACATTAGTATCAGGATTTATCGGAAAAGAAGGGGAGGAAAAACTCGTTCCTGCTGAAGGGACTGTCCTTGGTGAGACGTGGCACGTCGTCCATGTAACGGTTCCGTTAGAAACTAATTTTAAGACGTATACAGGAGATAGCAAGAAAAGGCATTATGTTTCTATTTTCGGTTTGAAAGTTCCGGTCTGGGGACTTTCTAACGGGAATTTTAAACATAGCAAAACGGAAGAAAATAAAACTCCGTTTCGGTTTATTAAATGGGAGCTGCCGATCGCTTACGTCAAAAAAGATATTCGTGAGACCGATGGCGTGAAACGAATATATACGAAAAATGAAGCCATTTCAGTAGGAAAAACGATGGCGAAAAAGGAATTGCAAAAAAAATTGCCTAATGATGCAAAAATAATTGGGGAAAATATTTTGCAAGTCTCGGTTTCGAATGGTAAAGTTAATTTATCGATGCACTACCAGGTTATAGAAAATATTGCATCTGAACAACCTATAACATCCAGCAAGGAGAATGAATAGTTTGTCAGAACCAATTAAATTGCAATCATTACAACTAGAAAATCAAAATGAGGCACTTTCGTTATTCGGTCCAAATGATGCGCATTTGAAAATCATTGAAGACGTCCTTCATGTGACGATCGTCACGAGAGGAGAGGCTGTTTCGGTAACGGGAAATCCTGAATCGGTACAGGTAGTTGAAGAAGTGCTGGCTGCCCTTCTCGTTCTTGTGCGTCGCGGAATTCATCTTTCAGAACGTGATATTGTTTATGCGCTAAATTTAGCCGAAAGAAATATGCTCTCTGTCTTAACGGAATTGTATGAAGAAGAAATTGCAACAAATGTAAAAGGGAAACCGATCCGGATTAAAACGTTGGGTCAGCGTCATTATGTATCTTCGATGAAGAAATATGATCTCGTGTTTGGAATAGGGCCTGCAGGAACGGGAAAAACCTTCTTAGCCGTGGTTATGGCAGTTAGCGCATTGAAAGAAGGTAGTATAAAGCGAATTGTCTTAACACGCCCTGCCGTTGAAGCGGGGGAAAGCCTCGGCTTTTTGCCGGGAGACCTGAAAGAGAAGGTCGACCCTTATCTCAGACCTTTATATGACGCCCTTCACGACCTATTTGGCGTCGAACATACGGAGCGTTTAATCGAGCGAGGTACTATTGAAATTGCTCCGCTTGCCTATATGAGAGGGCGTACGTTAAACGATAGTTTCGTCATTTTGGACGAGGCGCAAAATACGACTCCAGAACAAATAAAAATGTTTGTCACTCGCTTAGGTTTCGGTTCCAAAATGGTGATTACCGGTGATTTAACGCAAATTGATTTGCCTAAAGGAAAAGAGTCCGGCTTAAAAGTTGCCGAGAGAACACTTCAATCCGTACAGGGCGTAGACTTTATTTATTTAAAAGAATTGGATGTTGTGCGCCATCCGCTTGTACAGCGTATTATTACGGCATATGATGAAAAGGAACGGTAAGAATGGACCTCATTTTTTGAGGTCCATTCTATTGAAAGGCAAGTTTTACGGTATCTTATTTGTCCATATTTTGTTAATATACATATAAATATGGTACCGCAAAGGAGGAACCGATTTTGAAACGGCTGAAACCAATATTGAAATCAAAACCAAAATTGAATTTGAATAGCATATTATTTGGTTTGGTGGCCGTCGTACTTTATCTTCTTCTTTTAAGCAATGTAACGCCAAATACAGTCAATGTTGACATGTATTCCATTTCTCCCCGCGATATTCAATCCCCCATCCGGATTGAGATGAAAGAGGAAACGCTAAAAAAGCAAAATGAAGCCGCGGAAAAAGTAGAGAACCGATATACGTATAAAGAAGATAATGCCCTTCAGCAGGCAGAAAAAACAATCGATATTTTTAAAACCATTCAAAAAATAAATGAAGAATCTGATAAGAAAACGAATAAAAAAGATGCGTTAACACTTGATGAAAAGATTGACCAATTAAAAGGGATGGTCAATTTTGACGAGGTGTCGCCGGAAGCGTTTAAGGCGCTTTTTAATGCTACGCCAAATGAATTGGAAACGGCAAAAGATTTAACAAGTTCTGTTATAAATGACACGATGAGCAATAAAATTAAAGTGGACGAGGTAGGACTGTATCGGGAAAGGGCGGAAGAAAAGATTCGCCAGAATACAAACTTTTCAGGCGCATTAAAAAATGCTGTTATTGAACTAACAAGAGCGGCGATCGTTCCAAATTATGTCTTTGATGCTGAAAAAACGAGAATTGCAAGGCAAAAGGCAATTGATGATGTTGACCCGGTTGAGATAAAAGAAGGGGAAATTATTGTTCGCGAAGGAGAAGTCATTACTCCTGAAATATTTAAACAGTTAAAATTAGTTGGTCTGCTTGATAAAGATTTATCGGTTTATCCATATATTGGATTGCTCATTTTTGTTATTGTTATCGTCAGCGGTTTATATTATTTAACAAAGGATCATTTAAGCGATCAGAAAAAACAGGCAAGCCTTACTATTTATACGATGTTATTTGTATTCTCGCTTTTGTTGATGAAACTTGTAAGCTTAACAGAAAAAATGGATGTGTCCGGAATTTATTATGTCGTTCCGATCGCCTGTGGGACGATGATGATTAAAATCCTTCTTGACGAACATGTCGCAATCATTACAAGTTTAGTTTTGGGAATTTGTGCAGCCCTTATTTTTAATGAAAGCACATCCGGCACGTTTAATTTTACGATGTGCTTATATGTGGCATTAAGTGGCGTTGCGGGTGTCATTTATCTCGGCAAGCGGCATCAGAAAGCAAAAATCGTCAAAGCCGGCTTATTTGTCGCTTTAGTGAACATATTGTCGATCGCCATTATTTTGCTATTGCAAAACGGGAAGTATTCACTCATTCAAGTGGGGATAGACGTTGCTTTTGCGATTTTATCAGGCTTTTTAGCTTCCATTTTAACGCTTGGCTTTATGCCGGTAATGGAATCCTGGTTTAGCATTTTATCGCCGACGAAATTGATCGAGTTATCCAACCCAAATCATCCTTTATTGAGAAAAATATTAACAGAAGCGCCGGGGACGTATCATCATAGTGTTATGGTCGCAAATCTTTCAGAAGCAGCGTGCGAATCAATAGGCGCCAACGGTCTTCTTGCCAGGGTTGGATCGTACTATCATGATGTAGGCAAAACGAAGCGGCCGCATTTTTTTATTGAAAACCAGATGAACATGGAAAATCCTCATGATAAAATCGCTCCGCAATTAAGCAAGACAATTATTATTGCACATCCTTATGACGGCGCAGAAATGTTAAAAAAATATAAAATACCGAAAGAAATTATTGATATCGCGGAGCAGCACCACGGAACAACGTTATTAAAGTTTTTTTATCATAAAGCAGAGCAACAAAGTGAAAAAGAAATTCCTGAATCGGATTTCCGTTATCCGGGCCCGAAAGCGCAAACGAAAGAAGCAGCCGTCGTTGGAATTGCGGATAGTGTGGAAGCGGCTGTTCGTTCGCTTTCCAAACCGACACCGGTTAAAATTGAAAGCATTATCCGGAAAATTATAACGGACAGGCTGGAAGATGGGCAATTTGATGAATGTGATTTAACATTAAAAGAGCTGGATACGGTAGCCAGAGCCTTATGCGAAACATTACAGGGCATTTTCCATTCACGAATTGAATATCCAGAAGAAGGAAAGAAAAAGGTGGAGTAACAATGGCACTACAAATTGATTTTACCGATGAAACAAACTTAATTTCTGAAGAGCAACTACACACACTTAGAGAGCTGTTTGATATAGCCGCTCGGATGGAAGGGATTGCAGGCGAGGCCGAGCTTTCCGTAACATTTGTAACGGATGAGAAAATACAAGAAATCAATAAAGAATATCGCCATAAAGACCAACCGACAGACGTTATTTCATTTGCATTAGAAGAAATGGTGGAGGATGAAGTTGAGATTATCGGCGCAGACTTGCCGCGAATGCTTGGAGATATCATTATATCGGTTGAAACTGCTAAAAGGCAGGCTGCGGAATATGGCCATTCAATCATGCGCGAGCTCGGGTTTTTAGCTGTTCATGGATTTTTACATCTGATAGGCTATGATCATATGAATGAATCCGATGAAAAAAAGATGTTTGCCCGTCAGGATGAAATTTTAAATGAGTACGGATTAACAAGAGAACAATGAAATTTTCTTTCGCTAAATTTCTTAAAAGCTTTGGATTTGCTTTTGAAGGAATTGTTTATGCCTATAAAAATGAACAAAATTTCAGGATTCATCTTGGAGCAGCTACGATTACCATTCTTTTTGCATTCTGGCTTGACTTTTCATCCATTAGAATGTTATTGCTCTTGATCGTCATTGGCGTCGTACTTGCTTTAGAGCTTGTTAACACCGCAATTGAACGAGTAGTTGACCTGGTGGCTAAACATCATCATCCTCTGGCGAAAGAGGCAAAGGATGCGGCATCAGGCGCAGTTTTGGTTTTTTCCATAATTGCTGTTATAATCGGAGTACTACTGTTTATTGAACCATTAATAAACAGAATGAAATAAACTGAATATTGTAGGATTGGCGAAAGGTGGAAACAAAAAATGGATAAGGAAATGCTAATAGAAGAGGCAAAACGTGCTAGAGAGATGGCATATGTCCCTTATTCGAAATTTAAAGTTGGAGCAGCGCTTCTCACGAAAGACGGAAAAGTATACCGCGGGGCGAACATCGAAAACGCAGCGTACAGCATGTGCAATTGCGCCGAACGAACCGCGCTTTTTAAAGCGTATTCAGAAGGAGACAAAGATTATAAGGCGATGGCTGTCATTGCCGACACCCCCCGTCCAGTTCCTCCATGTGGCGCTTGCAGACAGGTGATGAGTGAACTTTGTCCTCAAGAGATGACCGTTTTCTTAACGAACTTAAATGGAGATGTCAAAGAAGTAACGGTTAAAGACCTTCTCCCGGGCGCATTTTCACCGGAGGATTTAAAATGATGAAAGAAGGGTATAAGTCAGGTTTTGTTTCCATTATCGGCAGGCCGAATGTTGGAAAGTCAACATTGCTTAATTACATTGTTGGACAAAAGATCGCGATTATGAGTGATAAGCCACAGACGACGCGAAACAAAATCCAGGGTGTTTATACGACGGATGAAGCGCAAGTCATTTTTATCGATACACCAGGCATTCACAAACCGAAGCATCGATTAGGTGACTTTATGACGAAAATCGCTCAACAAACATTAAACGAAGTTGACTTAATATTATTTGTTGTGAATGCAGACGAGGGCTATGGCAGAGGAGATCAATTTATTATCGACCGATTGGAAAAAGTGAACAAACCGATTTTTTTAGTCATTAATAAAATTGATCTTGTCCATCCTGATGAGCTACTTCCGTTGATCGATTCCTACCGTTCAAAAGTCGATGTGGATGAAGTGATTCCGATCTCTGCAGCACAGGGGAATAATGTCAATACATTAATGGAGCAAATTATTCACTATTTGGACGAAGGTCCGCAATATTATCCGGAAGACCAGGTAACTGATCATCCGGAACGATTTATTACGGCTGAATTAATCCGCGAAAAAGTGCTTCATTTAACACGAGAAGAAGTTCCCCATTCCATTGCGGTAGTTATTGAACAAATGGAAAGACGAAAGGACAGCGATGTCGTTTATGTCAATGCGACCATCATTGTTGAACGCTCTTCGCAAAAAGGAATTGTTATTGGAAAGCAAGGCAAAATGTTAAAAGAAATTGGAGCCCGGGCAAGAAAAGACATTGAAGCGTTATTGGGATCGCGTGTCTTTCTTGAATTGTTTGTCAAGGTGCAGGCAGATTGGCGAAATAAGCTGAGGAATTTAAGAGAATATGGCTTTAATGAAGATGATTATTAACTTCCTTTTCTGTTCGCTGAATTAAAATGTCAAATTTTCCTTCACATGAAAACCGTATTAAAGGTCAACCTATTAACACGAGAGTTAGACAACAAATAGAAAGGTGGAGCATTCCCATGAAAGAATTTACCTGGAAGGTATTTTGTGAAACGGGCAGCATCGATACCTATTTGTTATTTAAAGAACTTGAAAAGGATGGTACTGGGAATCCATTAGATCCGGATATTTCGGTACAGACGGACTCTCCCATTCAGTAAAATTAGGTTGCCTTCATTAAACTGGTGGTGATGATATTGCTGCAAAAAGTTGAAGGAATAGTGATGAAAACCATTGATTACGGTGAATCCAACCTAATTGTCACAATGTTTACAAGAGAAAATGGAAAAATTGGTGTAATGGCAAGAGGGGCGAAAAAACCAAAAAGTCGCCTCTCTTCTGTTGTGCAATTATTTACATATGGACAATATGTTTATCAAAAAGGCTCGGGGCTCGGGAGTTTAAGCCAGGGAGAAATTCTTTCTACATTTCGCCATGTGAAGGAAGATTTATTTAAGACCGCCTACTGTGCGTACATGCTCGAATTTCTTGATAAAGTAACAGAGGAGAAAAAAAGGAATCCGTATTTATTTGAATTGCTCCTTCAATCATTGCAATTGGTCGATGAAGGAGTTGACCCTGAAGTGATCGCTTTTATTTTTGAAATGAAAATGCTTAGAGTCGCTGGAGTAGGCCCTGAGGTGAACCAATGTGCAAATTGCGGAAGCCGGGAGGGACAATTCTCATTTTCGATCCGGGAAGGTGGCCTGCTTTGTGAACGCTGTGCTGAAATAGATCCTCACCGGATAGTCATCTCCTCTCAAGTGGCCAGGTTACTCAGGCTCTTTTTTCATTTTGATTTAAACCGGCTTGGCACCATTTCTTTAAAAAAGGAAACGAAGAAACTGCTGCGGATGATTTTATCACTCTATATTGAGGAATTTACAGGGATCACATTCAAATCGAAACGCTTTCTTGATCAATTATCGAAACTTGAATAAGAACACTTTTTTCAAGCTAGTTATTTCGCTTGTTCCACTTATTAGTATATAATGTTTAGTAAAGAGTATAACACATTTCATTGTGTAAGGTGGTGCGAACGATCGAACTGAATAAAAGACAAGAAACGATATTGCGTATTGTTAAAGAAAATGGACCTATCACCGGCGAACATATTGCCGAACAATTGAAGTTAACCCGGGCCACTCTCAGACCAGATCTGGCGATTTTAACAATGGCGGGTTATTTAGATGCAAGACCACGTGTCGGTTATTTTTATACTGGGAAGACCGGTTCTCAATTATTAACTGAAAAAATCAAAAAAATCAAAGTTCACGAATTTGCTTCAATACCTGTCGTAGTAAGCGAATCGGCAACCGTTTATGAAGCAATTTGTACAATGTTTCTTGAAGATGTCGGTACATTGTTTATTGTTAACAAAGATGCCCATCTCGTCGGCGTTGTTTCGAGAAAGGATTTGTTGCGGGCAAGCATGGGAAACCAGGATTTAAATTCAATTCCGATCAACATTATTATGACAAGAATGCCCAATATTACGTATTGCTTTAAAGATGATTATCTTCTTGATATTGCGCAAACGTTAATCCAAAAACAAATTGACGGTGTCCCGGTCGTAAAAGCTTCTGAAGATCAAGACGGTTTAGAGGTCGTCGGCAGGCTAACGAAGACGAATATTACGAAAGCCTTCGTAGAACTTGCATCTGATGAAATTATATAATTTGAATGGAGGTTACAATGACCAACACACGACGAATCATTTATTTAGTCTCTGATTCCGTAGGGGAAACGGCAGAACTAGTCGTTAAAGCGGCAGCAAGTCAATTTAACTCTCAACAGCTAGAAATAAGACGTATTCCTTATGTCGAGGATACAGGAACTGTCCAAGAAGTTATTGACCTTGCCAAAGAACAAGGGGCGCTGATCGCATTTACACTGGTTGTTCCGGAAATTAAATCCTATTTAGTTGATCAAGCTCATAAAGAAGGCGTTATTGCGGTTGATATTATCGGACCAATGATGAATCAAATGGAACATTTTCTTGGCCAGGTACCCCGATATGAACCAGGAATTGTCCATCAATTGGATGATGATTACTTTCGCAAGGTAGATGCGATTGAATTTGCTGTTAAATACGATGACGGAAGAGACCCGAGAGGAATCTTAAAAGCGGATATTGTTCTTATCGGCGTGTCCAGAACTTCGAAAACTCCGCTTTCCCAATATCTCGCCCATAAGCGATTAAAGGTCGCCAATGTTCCTTTAGTGCCTGAAGTGGAGCCGCCAGAAGAAATATTCAACGTTCCGAGCGAAAAATGCTTCGGTTTAAGTATAACACCCGAAAAGCTAAATGATATAAGAAGAGAAAGGTTGAAAGCACTCGGGCTTGATTCAGGGGCAAGTTATGCGAATATTGAACGGATTAAAGAGGAATTAGCGTATTTTAAAAAAATCGTAGATCGAATCGGCTGCAGGGTAATCGATGTTTCAAATAAAGCTGTCGAAGAGTCTGCTAATTTGATCTTTAATATCTATCAAGGTAAAAGCTACCGGTAGCGTGTAACGTACAAAATTCATTGAATTTTGTACGTTTCTTCTTGATCAAAAAAAATATAAATTAGTGGAATTATTATTTCTTTTTGATTATAATATAACATTGTGATTAAAAAGTATAACATTGATCTAAAATAGAAGATTATTAACGAAAAACAGTAGATCTGTCAAAATCAGGTTTTGTTCGACAAATTGAAAACATAGAAGGATTCCGGTAAAGGATGTAGAAATTAAAACTATGACGAAACAAAATCCATTAGTGTTGATTGATGGAGATGCGTGTCCTGTTCAAATCAAGCAATCAACTTTTGAAATTTGCAATGACTATCAATTAGAAGCAGTAATGGTCATTTCTTATGCACATATGTCAGAACAAACATACGGTATGCGATATGTATTGGTCGATTCAAACAGAGAGGAAGTCGATTTATACATCATGAACCATGTTAATCAAGGTGATGTCGTCATTACCCAGGATCACGCACTGGCAAGTATTTTAGTAGCGAAAGGAGTTTACGTCATCTCTCCAAGAGGGAAAGTGTTTCGTGAGGAGGAAATGGAGAGGATGCTGTTTGAACGTTTCGTTTCTGCAAAACAAAGGAGGGCAGGGAATCGGACAAAAGGACCTTCCAAATTTACAGAAACAGACCATGGCAATTTTTGCTTCGAATTTAAAAAAATATTGTCGAATCTTGAAGGATTTTATTAATTTATAACGAATAAGTATAACTTGTCTGCTTTTTTTCTTTATTTTTTAAGGGCTAGAAGCAGGAAGTAAGTACGGTGATGAACATGGCTGAACGGATTCCTGAAGAAACTATCGAACGAATAAGAACATCAATGGATATTGTTGACCTTGTCAGTGAATACGTTCCATTAAAAAAGCAAGGCCGAAATTATTTCGGACTGTGCCCGTTCCATGGGGAAAAATCCCCATCTTTTTCTGTCTCGCCTGAAAAGCAAATATATCATTGTTTCGGTTGTGGGGCAGGTGGAAATGTATTTTCGTTTCTAATGAATATTGAAGGGTATACTTTTATTGAAGCCGTCCGACATATCGCTGAAAAGAACGGCATCGATTTGCCCCAGTTAAAGGTTCAAGAGTTTTCCGATAAAGAAGACTTTCGAACCAAAATGGTCGAAGCCCATGAACTCGTTGCAAAGCTTTATCATCATTATTTAGTCAATACTAAACAGGGGATAAAAGCTCTTGGCTATTTAAAAAATAGAGGGTTTACGGATGATGTGATTCAAACCTTTCAAATCGGCTACGCTCCTGATTCATGGGATGCTGTTACCAACTTCCTCGCCAAACGGGGGTTTTCCCTCGAAGTTGTCAAAAACGCAGGTCTACTTGGCAAACGGGAATTTGACGGTAAGTTTTTTGACCGTTTCCGAAACCGCATTATGTTTCCGATTTGGAATCGCAATGGCAAGGTAATCGCATTCGGTGGAAGGGTATTGGGAGAAGGTGAACCGAAATATTTAAACAGCCCGGAAACGAAGATTTTTAATAAGGGCAAAAATTTATATGCCTTTCATTTAGCCAGAGCCGAGATGAGAAAGAAGCAACAGGCGGTTTTATTTGAAGGATATGTTGATACAACAAGTGCTTTTAGGGCCGGAATAACAAATGGTGTGGCTACACTTGGAACTTCATTAACGGAGGAGCAGGCGGCGCTGCTCGCAAGAAATGTTCAAAGCGTCACAATATGCTATGATTCTGACCATGCAGGGATTGAAGCGGCATTTCGAGCCGCGAAAATATTAGAAGAAGCGGGCTGTTTCGTAAAGATAGCCCAAATGCCAGGCGGATTAGATCCCGATGACTACATTCAGACCTATGGACCTGAGAAGTTTCAAAAGGATGTAATAGGGACGAGTTTAACCGTAATGGCCTTTAAAATTCAATATTACCGCAAGGGAAAAAATCTCAATGACGAAGCGGAACGAATGCTCTATATCGAAGAGGTAATCAATGAGATAAGCAGGCTTCCGAAAGCTGTTGAACGAGACCATTATTTGCGGCAGCTTGCTGATGAATTTCATCTTTCCCTTGAAGCGTTAAAGCAACAACAATCCCAAGTCTATAAGCAGATAAAGCGGCAAAAGGATAACGTTAACCAAAATAGGAATAATAATTCTAGGTTTCATTCATTTATTAATAAACCTCTATTGCCAGCTTATCATAATGCTGAAAGAATTCTTCTTGCCCATATGCTGAAAGACAGAGAAATTGCTTTTGCAATTCAAGAACGTCTTCCCGGAGCATTTAATATAGAAGAGCACAATGCGATTGCAGCATATTTATATGCCTTCTACGAGGAAGGAAATTTGCCGAATGTCGGCCTTTTGCTTGAGCGCATTGATGACGAGAAGTTACGTAAGATTACGTCTGAACTGGCGATGATGACAGTAACTGATCACCTTTCTGACCCTGAGTTAAACGATTATGTTAAACAAATCAGTTCCTATCCAAAAAAATTGGAAATACAGGAAAAAGAAAGGCAAAGAAAAGAAGCGGAACGACAGCGAGACTACACCCTGGCAGCCCGCATTGCAATGGAAATATTGCAAATGAAAAAAGCATTGAAATAAGTGCTCGATAAGGCAGAGTTTAAAAATCTTTTAACGTTTATAAGGTTTATAATTTGTTGGTTGAAGTGTGGAAGGAGGGGATCGAATGGCTGAGAAACCGAACCGTGAAAAAACGGAAGGCGAATTAACCATCGATCAAGTTAAAGAACAATTAATCGAAACAGGAAAAAGACGAGGTGCACTCACTTATTCAGATGTGACAAACAAATTAGCGCCGTTTGATCAAGATTCTGAGCAAATGGACGAATTTTTTCATTACCTTGAAGAACAGGGCATTGAAGTTATTGACGAGCCGGATGACGATGAAGAGCCGAAATTTGAAGAAAAAGACGAAGAAGAATTCGACCTTAACGACCTTAGTGTACCGCCCGGTGTTAAAATCAACGATCCGGTAAGAATGTATTTAAAAGAAATCGGACGGGTTGATCTTCTCTCTGCAGAAGAAGAAATTGAATTGGCGAAACGGATCGAAGAAGGCGATGAAGAAGCGAAGCGCCGATTGACCGAAGCCAACTTAAGGCTTGTCGTCAGCATCGCCAAACGTTACGTAGGGCGGGGCATGTTGTTTCTTGATTTGATCCAGGAAGGAAATATGGGCTTAATTAAAGCCGTTGAAAAGTTCGATTATGATAAAGGGTTTAAATTCAGCACATATGCAACATGGTGGATTCGCCAGGCGATAACAAGAGCGATTGCTGACCAGGCGAGAACCATTCGTATTCCAGTTCATATGGTCGAAACGATCAATAAATTAATTCGAGTTCAACGTCAACTCCTTCAAGATCTAGGGCGTGATCCATCACCTGAAGAAATTGGAGCGGAAATGGACTTATCGCCAGACAAGGTAAGGGAAATCCTTAAAATTGCTCAAGAACCTGTATCGCTTGAAACACCAATTGGTGAAGAAGATGATTCCCATCTTGGTGACTTTATTGAAGACCAGGATGCGCTTGCCCCTTCTGAAGCTGCAGCATATGAATTGTTAAAAGAACAGCTTGAAGATGTTCTGGATACGTTAACGGACAGGGAAGAAAATGTGCTCAGACTCCGCTTTGGACTTGATGACGGCAGAACGCGAACGCTCGAAGAAGTAGGAAAAGTGTTTGGAGTAACGAGAGAGCGTATTCGCCAAATTGAAGCAAAAGCATTGCGGAAATTACGCCATCCTAGCCGAAGCAAGCGTCTGAAAGACTTC
This sequence comes from Fictibacillus sp. Mic-4, assembly GCF_049843615.1. Taxonomy (NCBI): domain Bacteria; kingdom Bacillati; phylum Bacillota; class Bacilli; order Caryophanales; family Fictibacillaceae; genus Fictibacillus; species Fictibacillus sp. Mic-4. Next base: position 161,384 of record NZ_JBBHZM010000002.1, read on the forward strand.
CTTGAATAATTGTTGAAAAATAAGTCTGCCTTTTGAGCAGGCTTATTTTTTTATGTCTAAGTTCCTTTAGTAACTTTCGTCTTTGTATATATTTTACTGATTCTTTTTCTGTAATGCAAATGGCCTTCTAAAAAAAGCTTATTAGAATAAAAATATTGTAAAAATTCAGCCTTTAACTCTATAATAAACTTGAAAGCGTATACAAACAATATTTTTTTTACAAAAAGGAGGTCAATATGAATTTTGCTTTAACGGATGAACAATTGATGATCCAGAAGATGATTCGCGAGTTTGCAGAAGAAGTAGTAGCCCCCGATGCAGAAAAACGGGATAAGGAGAAAAGGTTTCCGAAAGAAGTGTTTCATAAACTATCCGAATTAGGGATGATGGGGCTTCCTTTTCCTGAAGAATACGGAGGAGCCGGGGCTGATACCGTTAGTTTTGCAATTGTTGTCGAAGAACTGAGCCGTGCCTGCGGATCTACAGGCATTACATACGCGGCACATATTTCTCTCGGCGGTGCTCCTTTGAATATGTTTGGCACAAAAGAGCAGAAAGAAAAGTATCTCGTTCCGATTTGTACCGGGGAATCACTTGGAGCATTTGGATTAACGGAAGCGGGGGCGGGATCTGACGCCGGCGGTACGGAAACAACGGCAGTGCAGGAAGCGGGTGATTGGGTCATTAACGGAAGCAAATGTTTCATCACAAACGCAAGTTATGCAAAGCATGTGGCCTTAACAGCTATTACAGGACGGAATGGCGGAAAAAAAGAAATAAGCGCCATTATTGTTCCAACCGATACGAAAGGATTTTCCGTTCTGGATAACTATGAAAAAATGGGACTTCATGCCTCCAATACGACAGAACTTGTTTTGGAAGATGTCAGGGTGCCCGCAGACCATCTTCTCGGCAAACGGGGCGAGGGCTTCAAACAATTTTTAGTGACGCTTGATGGGGGAAGGATCGGAATCGGTGCAATGGCGGTTGGGATCGCCCAGGCGGCCTATGAAAAAGCGATTCAGTATGCAAAGGAACGAAAACAATTCGGCCGTCCGATTTCCAACTTCCAGGCGATTCAATTTAAACTGGCGGATATGGCGATGAAAATTGAACTGGCAAGAATGATGGTTTATAAGGCAGCATGGTTGAAGGATTCGGGCAAGAAGTTTTCAAAGGAAGCCTCTATGGCGAAGTTGTTTGCTTCTGAAGCATGTACATCTATTTGTTCAGACGCTGTTCAAATTCATGGGGGGAACGGCTATATGAGAGACTACCATGTTGAACGTTATTATCGAGATGCGAAGCTATTAGAAATCGGAGAAGGAACATCGGAAGTTCAGCGAATGGTTATTGCGAGAGAAATTGGCTGCCGATAATAAAAAAATTGTTCCAGGTAGAGGTGAACTATGGGGGATCTATGGAATAAAACGGTTGGCGAATGTTTAAAAGAGCAAGTTCAAAAGTATGGCGGACAAGAGGCGGTTGTATATAGCAGCTTAAATTTACGGTACACGTATAAAGCGTTTTATGATATGACAACAAAAGTGGCAAAAGGACTGTTGGCGTTAGGTATACAAAAAGGGGATCATATCGCGGTGTGGGCGACCAATGTTCCGGAATGGCTCCTTTTGCAATTTGGATCGGCCAGAATTGGCGCCGTTCTCGTCACGGTAAATACAAATTACCAATCTTCAGAGTTGCACTATTTATTAAATCAATCGGATACGAAAGCATTATTTTTAATAGAAGGCTACCGTAATACTTCCTATGTAAAGATCGCTCTAGAAACAAAGGAGCAGGCTGAGAGGTTCCCGTATCTCGAACATTTAATCTATCTTGGAAAAGGTGCGCCTGAAGGAATGCTCGGTTGGGAAGAGATGCTCAAGAAAGGGGAACAGCTTTCGGATGATGAGCTCATGCAATATGAGAAAACCCTTCATCCTGATGATGTCATTAACATGCAATATACATCAGGGACAACCGGCTTTCCAAAAGGGGTAATGCTCACACATAACAACATTGTAAACAATGCCCATCAAATAGCCGAAGCTATGAACTTAACAAATGACGACCGACTATGCATTCCTGTACCTTTTTTTCACTGCTTCGGCTGCGTGCTCGGAGTGCTGGCGGCCGTTTCAGTCGGGGCGACGGTAGTTCCTCTCGTTCAATTTGATCCGGAAGAAGTGCTTGAAACCGTACAGCGTGAAAAATGTACAGCGCTCCACGGTGTTCCAACGATGTTTATCGCCGAATTAAATCATCCAAGATTCAACGAATTTGACCTATCTACATTAAGAACGGGGATCATGGCAGGATCTCCTTGCCCGATCGAAGTGATGAAAAAAGTTATTCATTTAATGGGAATGGCGGAAGTTACAATTGCTTACGGACAGACGGAATCGTCTCCTGTCATTACGCAAACACGAACGGATGACCCAATTGAACGAAAAGTAGAAACAGTTGGCAGAAAACATCCAAATGTCGAAGTGAAAATTATTGATCCTGTTACCGGAAAAGAAGTTCCCTTTGATGTACAAGGAGAACTTTGTACACGAGGCTATCATGTCATGAAGGGCTATTATAAAATGCCGGAAAGCACAGAAGAAGCAATTGATCAGGACGGTTGGCTTCACACCGGTGACCTTGCAACAATGGATAAGGAAGGTTATATAAAAATAACAGGACGGCTGAAGGATATGATTATCCGCGGAGGAGAAAATGTGTATCCGAGGGAAGTGGAAGAATTTTTGTACACTCATCCTGATATTCTCGACGTGCAAGTCATTGGGGTTCCAGATCCGAAATATGGGGAAAAAGTAGCCGCCTGCATTCGCTTAAAAGAAGGCGCCCATTTAGAAAAAAAAGCAATTAGAGATTTTTGCAAAGGTCAAATCGCAAATTTTAAAATTCCTGAATACATCTTTTTCGTTAATGAATATCCGATGACAGCTTCAGGGAAAATTCAAAAATATAAGCTCAGGGAAAGTGCCAAAAAGTGGGTAGAAGAAATTAATGTTTAATTGAAAATACCGCCAAGAATGGCGGTATTTTTTCCATTCAATAGGAAAGGATAATGATAGCAGATAGATTTTCTGGGAAATGATAGAATGTTGTGACAAAACGAGTAAAAATCGTCTTGCCTCTTTTCTTTGAAACTTATTTCAGATACAATAGGAAATGGATTATATTTTACATAACCAGAGCAAAAGAGAATCAGCAAAGTGTGACAGTTGAAGGAGGAAATAAGATGAAACGTAATCCGCTTGTGCCTTTTTATGTAATCGCAATAATAGGAATTGTTGCCATTATTTCGGTATCCGGTTGGGGAATCCATAATAAAAATGAGGCACAAAAAGCAAAAGAAAAAGCGGCATTAAATCCGGAAACAATTGTTAAGAAAAATTGTACTTCATGCCATGGACAAAATTTGGAAGGTGCAGTCGGACCTAACTTACAACACATCGGAAAAGAGCTGTCAAAAGATGATATTTTAAATACCATTAAAAACGGTAAAAAAGGTGCAAAAGGGCAAATGCCTGCCGGTGTAATCCAGGGGGATGAAGCGAACATTGTGGCTGACTGGCTCTCAAAGAAAAAATAAGAGAGAAAGCTTTCTGTTTATTTCGACAGAAAGCTTTTTTATTCAATACATTATTAAAATTCAGGTGAAGAAAAATGAATGTTGAAAAACTATCATTACGTTTGGAAAAAGTGGCGAAATATGTTCTTGATCACTCGATTGTTGCTGATATTGGATCGGACCATGCGTATTTGCCATGTTACCTTGCCGTAAATAAGCGAATAAAAGGTGCCATTGCAGGCGAAATCAATGAAGGTCCGTATCAATCGGCTAAAAAGCAAGTGGAAGAATCGGGACTCGAACATGTCATTACTGTTCGAAAAGGAAACGGTCTTGCGGTTATTTCCGCAAATGAGGCAGAGGTCATTACCATTTGCGGAATGGGTGGACAATTAATCGCCACTATCCTTGAAGAAGGAAAAGAAAAGCTCGAGGGTGTAAAACGTCTGATTCTACAGCCAAATGTTGGATCAGAGTCGGTAAGAAAATGGCTGTTAAAAGAAAATTGGATTTTAGTTACGGAAGAAATATTAAAAGAAGACGGAAAAATTTATGAAGTTCTTGTGGCCGATCGAACCGGGGTACAGCCTTATAGCGGAAATCCTACATATGAGTTACTGTTAGGACCATATTTATTAAAAGAAAAAAGTGACGTTTTTCGCGAAAAATGGCTTGGAGAAATTGCCCAATGGACTAACATTTTAAAGCAAATGAAGAAAAGCGGTTCACCAGGGGTGGGGTTGAAAATCGCAGAGTTGAAAGAAAAAATAGAAACAGTAAAGGAGTTGATTAATTATGGTTAAACCAGCGAATGGACAATGGATCATATCAATTATGGAAAAGTTTGCGCCAAAATCATTGGCTGAAGAAGGAGACCCGATCGGACTACAAGTTGGAACATTAAATAAGCCGGTCAAAAAAGTGATGATTGCGCTAGATGTGCTGGAGACTGTCGTTGATGAAGCGATCGAAAAGGGTGTCGATCTCATTATTGCACATCATCCGATGATTTATCGCCCGTTAAAGCGGATTGATACGTCCCGTTCGCAGGGGAGGGTCATTGAAAAGTTAATCAAAAATGATATAACGGTTTATGCTGCCCATACAAACCTTGATGTTGCTCAAGGGGGGGTTAATGATTGGCTGGCTGAAGCATTAAAGCTTACCAATACGACTGTATTAAAGCCAACGACCATGGCTAAATATATAAAACTTGCTGTATTCGTTCCAAAAAGCCATGTGGACAAAGTGAGAGATGCGATTAGCTCCGCGGGTGCCGGCCATATCGGAAATTACAGCCACTGTACATTTAATTCAAGCGGGCTAGGAACTTTTAAACCTTTAGAAGGCACGAATCCGTATATTGGCAAACTAGGGGAATTAGAAATCGTAGATGAGGTAAAGATTGAAACAATTGTCCCTGAAGCATTAAAAAAAGCTGTTATTTCGGAAATGCTTCACGCACACCCATATGAAGAAGTAGCTTACGATGTATACCCACTTGAAAATGAAGGGGAGTTTCTCGGAATTGGTAAAATCGGCCAATTGGAGAAAGCGATGACACTTGAAGAATTCGTTCAGCATGTGAAAAACAGTCTTCATGTAAACGCGTTAAGGGTAATCAAAGGACACAATCGCCCGATTCAAAAAGTAGCCGTTGTCGGAGGAGATGGAAATAAATTCATATCAGCCGCTCAATTCAAAGGAGCCGATGTCCTTGTTACAGGTGATATTTATTACCATAATGCACATGATGCACAGGCAGAAGGGTTAACGATTATTGATCCAGGGCATAACATCGAGAAAATCATGAAAAAAGGATTGCAACAAGTCATCGCCCAATCTGTAAAAGAAAAAAAATACGATACGGAAGTCATTTGTTCTGAAGTCAATACTGATCCATTTATGTTTATGTAAAAAATCCCCTTTATAGGGGATTTTTTACTTTAGGTAAAATTCGATCAAGGCTTACTTTACGTTCGCGTTTCCATGTGGATGGATCATTTTCATCATATTGGGTAAGAAATTGAATAACTTCTTTTGTGATCGGTGTTGGGGTTGATGCACCGGATGTCACTCCGACTTTTTGAACTCCTTTTAACCAATCGAGCTCAATTTCTGTAACATCTGCAATACGATACGCTTTTGTTCCGGCAATTTCTTCAGAAACTTGTGCTAGCCGGTTCGAATTATTACTTCTCGGGTCTCCTACAACAATGACAAGATCACAGTCTTTTGCCTGCTCAGCTACCGCTTCCTGGCGAACCTGTGTGGCTAAACAAATTTCTTTATGAACTTCGGCATGTGGATATTTCTTCAAAAGCTGTTTAATAATTTCTGCAACATCCCATTGGCTCATAGTCGTTTGGTTCGTGATTAAAATTTTCTCGCTAGTAATTTTAAGATGATCAATATCTTCAGGTTTCTCAATTAAATGCACAATCTCCGGAGCGATGCCGATTGCTCCTTCAGGTTCGGGGTGGCCCTTTTTCCCGATATAAATGACTTCATACCCTTCACGTTCTTTTTCACGGATAAGGTCATGTGTCTTCGTCACGTCAGGACATGTTGCATCAATTTCATACAATCCTTTTTCATGGGCGATTCTTCTCACTTCGGGTGAAACCCCATGTGCGGTATAAATAACTGTTCCGGAATCAATGTTTTTGATTAAGTCAAGCCGGCTTTCGCCATCAAGTGTAATAATTCCCTCTTCATTGAAGGCTTCGGTCACATGCTTATTATGGACAATCATACCCAATATATAGATAGGTCTTGGTAAAGTAGGATTTTTCGCTGCCTGTCTTGCGAGTACCATGGCGTCAACGACACCGTAACAATAGCCCCGAGGAGATATTTTGATGACTTCCATTATGATCTCTCCCTTATAGTGAAAACTTTTCGTACGATATAAATTTATGGTTTACTTATGCATCTTCACTTCATTATAAAGGAGAGAGAGGTTGAACACAATGAATGAGATTATATATAGAGCTTCGGACGGGGCTGAGATTTTTCAATTATTCCTTTTGCTTCGATTTTACGTGATAAAGAGGGTGCTTTATATCCTTTAGGACCCGTGATTTTCATTAATTCATTTTCATCACTTTTTTGAAATTCCTTATTTTTATTCTCGTCTTTAATGTTGCTTGTTTTTTTGCGTTTTTTATGCGTTACAATGTTTGTATCCGGCAAGCTTTTCCTCTTCGTTTGCTTCGTTTGGATCGTTTCCTCATTGATAGAAATTGACTCATTTAAATTTTTATTTTTTTCAGGCCGGCTACGATTGATTTTTTCTTTTAGTTTTTCTTTAAAAGATAGACTCTCTTCAGCTTTTGGACCGTCGCTTTGACTTTCACTTTCTTTTTCTTTTGGCATAAAACTTGTTAGGCCGTTTTGGAATTTTTTCACTAAATTCGGCAAGTTTTTTACTGCAGGTCCATACTGTCTGAACATTGGCCCCATTGTTTCAGCCACTTGAAACATTTTTTGGACATTTTCAAGCACCGTCATAATATTGACAGGAGCTCTTGCAGCACCCCCTGTCCCGATTAATCCGGGGGCACGGGCGAAATTAGTAAGTCCGCCAGTTCGTGCGGGAAACATTTGCCCTGGAGGAAAAGAATTAGGTGCTCTCATTTGTGGGCCGGGTGAAGGAAATGGATTCATCTTGCATAACCCTCCTTTCGAAAAAAATACTCTCATTTAAGGATATGAAAAATCAGGCTAAAGGTGTGTCTTTCATTTGGGAATGGGTATTTACCTGGTTCAATCGGTCAAAAATATTATTCATAGCTTATTTTTACTACTTCCTCTATAATACTTAAAGGAGCAGCACAACAAGAAAACAGGTGATAAAGAAAATGAGTAGTCCTTTTGAACGATTAAATATATCGGATTTTTTAATTAAAGCGCTGGAAAAACAAAATTTTAAAAAACCGACTGAAATTCAGGAAAGGGTAATTCCCGGTGCGATTAATGGCCACGATATAATCGGACAATCACAAACCGGATCGGGAAAAACATTGGCCTTTTTGCTTCCGGTCATTCACCGGGTTGACCCTTCAAAAGATGAAATACAGGCGATTATTACAGCGCCGACTCGTGAACTAGCGCGGCAAATTTATCAAGAATATGAAAAGCTGGCACAATATTTCCCGGAAGATCAATATGTAAGGGCCAAGACAGTAGTTGGTGGTACGGACAGGAAACGAATGGTGGACAAGTTGAAAAATGTCCCGCATGTGTTGATCGGAACCCCCGGCCGCATTAAAGACATGGTCATAAACGAAGGTATCAATGTTTATACCGCTACTGCTTTAGTCGTGGATGAAGCCGATCAAATGCTTGATATGGGCTTTATTGAAGATGTTGACCAGGTGGCAGCCCGAATGGCAGCTAATCTGCAAATGCTTGTTTTTTCTGCTACGATACCTGAAAAATTGCAGCCATTCTTGCGTAAATATATGGAAAATCCACGTTACGTGCATGTAAATCCGGAACAAGTGACGGCACAGGACATTAAACATGTACTCATTCCAACGAAGCACCAGGATAAAACGAAACTTCTGATTAAAGTAGCAAAAGCGTATAATCCGTACCTGGCAATTATTTTTGTAAACACGAAAAAGACAGCCGATGAGGTGGCGGATGCAATGCTTGCCGAAGGAATGAATGTTGAACGCCTGCATGGGGATGTGCCGCCAAGAGAACGAAAGAACATTATGAAACGGGTCCAAAATGCGGAGTTCCAATATCTTGTCGCGACCGATCTTGCCGCAAGAGGCATTGACATTAAAGGAATCAGCCATATTATTAATTATGAATTACCCAGAGATCTAGACTTTTACATTCATCGAACGGGCCGTACAGGACGTGCGGGGATGTCGGGAATTGCGGCTACCCTGTTTGAGCCTTCGGATCAATTAGCCATCCAAAAGCTTAAAAGCTGCAACATTCATTTTGTACTGGAAGAGCTAAGAGGCGGTGAATGGGTAGAAATAAAAACGCGGACGAGAAAAAACGCATCCAATCGCGAGAAAGGGATTGTTCTCCCAAAACCAAAGAAAGTAAAGCCCGGCTATAAGAAGAAATTGTTAGAAGAGAAAAAGAAATTGGCGAAAAAACGTAAAGGTTTTAAATAGAATTTTGGGGGAGAGGGGATTAATATGCTTAAATTAGGTTCACATGTATCAATGAGCGGTAAAAAAATGCTTCTTGGAGCTAGCGAGGAAGCCGCATCATACGGTGCCAACACATTTATGATTTATACCGGAGCGCCGCAAAACACAAGACGCAAGGCAATTGAAGATTTAAATATTGAAGCTGGAATCCAGCATATGAAAGAACATGGGATGGTCGATATTGTTGTGCATGCACCTTACATCATTAATATCGGCAACTCTGTAAAACCTGAAACGTTTCAATTGGGTGTCGATTTTCTTCGTTCAGAGATTGAACGGACAGCGGCAATCGGGGCAAAACAAATCGTCCTGCATCCCGGAGCCCACGTTGGTGCAGGATGCGAAGAGGGAATTAAGAAAATCATTGAAGGATTAAATGAAGTATTAACGCCTGATCAAGATGTTCAAATTGCATTGGAAACGATGGCTGGAAAAGGCTCGGAATGCGGAAGGTCGTTTGAAGAATTAGCAGCCATTATTGATGGCGTTACACATAATGAGAAATTGTCAATCTGTTTTGATACGTGCCACACACACGATGCAGGTTATGACATTGTTAATGATTTTGATGGCGTGTTAAATGAATTTGATAAAATTATCGGCATTGATCGGATCAAAGTTCTTCATATTAATGATAGTAAAAACGAGCGGGGAGCGGCCAAAGACCGCCATGAAAATATCGGGTTTGGAAAAATCGGCTTTGAAGCATTAAATTATATTGTGCATCATCCGCAATTAATGGAGCTACCGAAAATTCTTGAAACGCCTTATGTCGGTACAGATAAAAATAACAAAAAGCCGCCTTATAAACTTGAAATTGAAATGTTGAAAAATAAAACATTTGATGAAAGCCTTCAGGAAAAATTGCTAACGGTTTAAAGAAAGAGCCGAAGTGAACGTTCACTTCGGCTTTCCCTGTTAATTTAAGTAGTTGTCAATTAAATATTGCACCATGTTCGCTTTTTCTCTGCTAACCTCTCTAGCGATCGTCTCAACAATCATTTTTCGTTGTGTTACATTTTTAACATCTATTTTTTGTCTTCTTAAGATGGCCACTACTTTTTGTGCCTCTGCCTGCGTAATGTGGACATTATATTGTGCTGCCAGATTCATCAATTCCTGTGGAGTCAAACTATTAATTTTTTGGTTTAAAAAATGAAGTGTTATTGGATTCATTTTATAATAACCTCCCATCTTCCATATCATATGAAGGAGCCCAGAGAATGTGAACTTAAAAAATCACTGTTTTGCAAGGACGGAGCACCGGGAAAGGAATTGATTAGTGTTTTATGTCATAATGGATAGAGAAGCTAACTTTACGAGGGGGACTAGAATGACAAAAAAACAACATAAAAAAGAAAGTCTTTCGCATTTGATTTATCGTTTCATTATGATATTGCTAGGTGCAGCGCTTGCGGCTGTCGCTATCGAACTTTTTTTAATTCCAAATAAAATCATTGATGGTGGAATTATCGGCATTTCCCTCATATTGGATTATTTAACACCTCTAAACTTCGGAATTCTCGTTTTCCTTCTGAATTTACCGTTTGTTCTTTCGGGCTATAAACAAATTGGAAAAACGTTTGTCATTTCGTCATTATTCGGCATCCTTTGTCTTGCTGTTATCGAAACGTTTTTACATGGCGTTCAACCGTTTACCGATCAGCCTGTACTTGCTACCGTGTTCGGCGGACTGCTTTTAGGAGCGGGCGTCGGAATTGTTATCCGACATGGCGGAGCAATGGATGGGACGGAAATGCTCGGCATTATGTTGACGAAAAAAATTCCATTTTCCATCGGCGAGTTTGTTATGTTTATCAACATTTTCATTTTTGCCTGGGCGGGGTTCGTGTTTGGTTCAGAACATGCAATGTATTCAGTCATGACGTATTATATTGCCTTTAAAACGATTGATACTGTTATTCAGGGGCTTGATGAAACGAAGGCTGTTCTTATCGTGTCAGACCATTATGAAGAAATTTCAAGTGGCATACTTGACCGTCTCGGCCGGGGAACAACGAAGCTAAAAGGAAAGGGCGGCTATACGGATGAAGAGAAAGAGGTGATTTATGCTGTTGTAACCCGCCTTGAAGTGACAAAATTAAAAAATATTGTGTATGAAATTGATAGCAATGCATTTATTACGATTATGAATACACAAGAAACGAGAGGGGCAAAGTTCAAATCCCCAATCCATTAGCGTATCTATTATGGATACGCTTCTTTTATTTACAATAGGGTCAGCGTAATGTATACTAAATGCGGAATATAAATCGTAATTATTACTATTTATTGTTGGAGGAATATATGAAAGGAAAAGAAGAGGCAGCCATTTCAATAAGAAACCTTTCGTATCATTATGGTGAGCGAAATGTGCTTGAAAATATATCATTAACTGTGCAAAAGGGGGCATTTTTAGGGCTGGTTGGTCCAAACGGTTCCGGAAAATCAACCTTGATTAAATGTATTCTTGGCTTTCTTAAGCCGCAAGAAGGAAGCATTTTTTTGTTTGGCGAAAAGGTGGAGCGTTTTAAGGAATGGAATAAAATAGGGTACGTTTCACAAAAAGCTAACAGTTTTAATACGGCGTTTCCGGCAACCGTATTCGAAGTCGTATCGATGGGTCTCGTGGGCAAACTCGGGCTTTTTCGCTTTTTTAAAAAACAGGATAAAGAAAAAGTAATGAAGGCGATTGAAGCGGTAGGGATGGAAGAGTTTGCCCGCCGTAACATTGGAGAATTATCAGGCGGTCAACAACAACGTGTTTTTATTGCAAGAGCGCTTGTAAGTGACCCTGAGCTCTTGATTTTGGATGAGCCGACAGTTGGTGTCGATGCACAATCGGCAACTGATTTTTACGGTATGCTAAAAACTTTGAACGAAGAGCGGCATATGTCGCTGCTTCTAGTGACCCATGATGTCGGGGTTATGAGCGACTACGTAACGGATGTTGCCTGTTTGAATCAAACCATTCATTTTCATGGAAATAAAGAAGAATTTAAGAAAAACAAAGAAGAAGGATTATCCGGCGTTTACGGGCACCATGTTCATGTTTTAAACCATCAACATTAAGCGAGGTCATTTTGAATGGATTTACCGTTTTTAAAATATACGTTTTTACAAAATGCTTTTTTAACCGGTGTAATGATTGGTCTTTTGGCACCTATTCTCGGCGTCTTTATTGTCGTAAGAAAACAATCGCTAATTGCCGATGCGCTTTCCCATATTTCATTGGCTGGGATTGCAGCAAATTTAATGCTTGGAAAAAAATATTCATTTTTTGACGGATTGAACCCCATTTATATGGGAATGTTCTTTTCGGTCGCCGGTTCATTATGTATAGAAAAATTGCGAAAGGTATACAAACATTTTGAAGAGTTGGCGATTCCGATTATTATGTCAGCTGGAATCGGGTTAAGCGTCATTTTTATTTCGATTGCACAGGGATTCAATACAGATTTGTTTAATTATTTATTTGGGAATGTTCTTGCGGTTAAGCAATCGGATGTTATAACGATCTTTTTCATATTGATCGCCGTTGTGCTTGTGATCTTTTTATTATATAAGGAGCTATTTGTCTTATCGTTTGATGAAGAGCAGGCTGTTGTATCTGGAATAAAGGGGAAATGGATTCAATTCGCGTTTATTGTAATGGTCGCTCTAGTTATTGCCGCTTCTATGAAAATTGTCGGGATCTTGCTTGTTTCTTCATTAATGACATTACCAGTTGCTGCAAGCATCCGGATTGCGACAGGATTTAAACAAACCTTTTTTATTGCTGTTTTGTTTGGCGAAATAGAAGTAATTGGAGGATTAATTTCTTCGTATTACCTCGATTTAGCCCCTGGTGGAACGATTGTCATTCTCGGCGTGTTGATCTTACTGCTATCAATTTTATGGAAAAAAAGAAAAGTAACAAGAAAATTATCACATTAACCGTTTGGAGGATACCTTCATGGATGTTTTGCGCGCGATCAAATTGCTAAAAGAGGAAGGCTATAAATATACAGATAAACGAAAACATATGTTGCAGTTATTTGCAGATGAAAAAAGATATTTATCGGCGAGAGATGTGCAGGAGTTTTTAAAGACGAATTTCCCTGGTTTAAGCTTTGACACAATCTACAGGAATTTATCCATTTTTGTTGATCTTGGGATATTGGAAGAAACTGAACTCGATGGGGAAAAGAAATTTCGATATACTTGCCCCTCAGGAAAGCATCACCATCACCTGATTTGCTTGAAATGCGGGAAGACGAAAGAAATTGATGCATGCCCGATGGAAAAAGTGACGACCGATTTGTCCGAATTTCAAATTACCGGCCATAAATTTGAAATTTACGGGTATTGCAGCCAGTGCACCGCATAAAAAAACCGGATTCTCAACGTAAGGAGAATCCGGTTTTTTTTATTTATTTATACTGATTTCAGATCGAACTGCCAACAATGCCCACCTTTACCGGTGAAAAGATGGTCATTGTTTTTATGAAAAGGAGATATATCGGTCATACTAAAAACGCTCCTTATTCTTGGAAAGAGAGGGATCTACATGGCTGATGATACTCGAGATTTAAACCGCAATGAAGATGAGAGAACAAACGATTATCGCGAGGAAACGGCGGCTGAAGTTGTACCGCTTACTGGAACAACATGGGATAGAGTAAATGACCGCCGGGAAGAGCGAGAAGAAAATATAGAAAGAAATGAAGCTGAAGATCGGGAAGAAGTTGGAGGAAGAGGACTTGGAGTATTTTCAATTATTGCTTCGATAGCGTCCCTTTTCTTTTTACCCGTCATATTAGGTGCAACAGGGATTATACTCGGATTTTTTGCTGTAGGCCGAGGAGCGCGTACTTCTGGATGGTGGGGCATTGGCATTGGAATTGCCTCTATCGTTATTTCCTTATTGTTTGCACCTTTCTTTTAACACACAAGGAGCAAAAAAAACGGGACATTTCGTCCCGTTTTTTTAATTGACTTGCCCGGCTTTTTGTTTCGCGTAATGTTCTTCGGCAAGTTTATCGACTTCTTTTTTTAATTCATCAAGCAATTGATCTTCAGGAATCTTCCGTACAATTTCACCATGCCTGAATAATAAGCCTTCGCCCCGTGCGCCGGCAATACCGATATCCGCTTCTCTTGCTTCTCCTGGCCCGTTAACGGCACATCCAAGCACCGCAACTTTAATTGGCGCTCGAACTTTAGAAATATATTCTTCAACTTCATTCGCGATCGATATAAGATCAATTTCAATTCGTCCACATGTCGGGCATGAAATTAAAGTTGCAGCGTCCGAAAGCAACCCGAATGATTTCAACAGCTCACGCGCTACCTTCACTTCTTCTACCGGATCGGCACTTAGTGAGACACGTAATGTATTGCCAATTCCTTTATTTAAAATTACCCCAAGGCCAGCTGCACTTTTCACTGTTCCAGCAAACAGCGTACCAGATTCGGTAATGCCAAGATGAAGCGGATAGTCGAATGCTCTCGCTGCTTTTTCATATGCCTCAATGGCGAGATTGATATCTGATGCTTTCATTGACACAATAATATCATGGAAATCAAGGTCTTCAAGAATTTTAATATGGTCTAAAGCACTTTCCACCATGCCATCTGCAGTTGGATAACCGTATTTTTCAAGATATTTTTTTTCAAGAGAACCTGCGTTAACACCAATGCGAATGGGAATGCCTTTTTCTTTTGCTGCTTTAACAACAGCTTCTACCTTTTCCTTCCGGCCGATGTTGCCAGGGTTAATACGAATTTTATCGGCTCCACCTTCAATTGCTTTAAGGGCTAATTTATAATCAAAATGTATATCTACGACAAGCGGAATATTAATTCGTTTTTTTATTTCCGGAATCGCCTCTGCCGCTCTCATATCAGGACAGGCCACACGAACGATTTGACAGCCGGCTTCTTCAAGCCGTTTTATTTCAGCAACTGTCGCTTCTACATCATGGGTTTTTGTCGTTGTCATACTTTGAACTATTACTTGATTGTTCCCGCCAATTGTTAAATTTCCAACTTTTACGGGTCTCGTTTTTGAACGATGCGTTATTTCACTCATTCGTGAATCGCTCTCCTTTTACATCATTTGATACGAATTGCACCTATCATCAGTCCATTGTAGCAATCGTTTTAAAGGTTTGGCAAGAAACAAGTTATTATACGTGGCCCTGTTTATTTTTTATCCGGATAAATCGGGAATTTATATACATGCCCGATTTGAATGTCTTCCGGATGAATATTGTTAAGCAAGCGAAAATCACGGATCAGTTTAGCCATTGATCGAGGAGCGCTTTTTTGATGCAATTGTTCAACAACGGATAAAACCGTATCACCTGCTTTAACCTTCACTCGTTGATAGAAGATTTTTTCCTGGCTGTTTTTTGGAGCCATTTTTGTTTTCGCCTGAAGCGGCTTAAGCGTCCCAATTTTTAAATCATAGGCCATTGTATATATAATAAGCAAGCTTAAACAGAACAAAAAAAACTTTTTCATTAGCTTGTCCTCCTTGAACAATCTTTGGGACAAATATATGTGAAAACGATGAAATTATGACACCCATCTTTTAAAAAATAATATTTCTAGCCGATATAGAAATTGTGGTGTAAAATGATGTGCATAGCTTTTTGTATAAGCTATATATACTTTTTAAGAGGTGGATCTTTTATGAAGAATATTTGCAAATGGTTATTGCCATTATTTTTAATTACGCTAATTTGGGTTCCG
Source organism: Fictibacillus sp. Mic-4 (assembly GCF_049843615.1). NCBI lineage: Bacteria > Bacillati > Bacillota > Bacilli > Caryophanales > Fictibacillaceae > Fictibacillus > Fictibacillus sp. Mic-4. Next base: position 176,891 of record NZ_JBBHZM010000002.1, read on the forward strand.
AAACATGCATTTGCTGATAGTGCTCCAGGGGATGTTATCGTTACATTGGGTGAAGATTTAACTTCTGAACAAAAAACAAAAATCTTAAATGAGATGGGTGTACCTTCAAACGTTGAAGCGATTACCGTTTCAAATAAAGAAGAATACGAATATCTTGGTAAGTATATTTCCAGGGCGAAAATCGGAACGAGAGCCATTTCTTCGGCCAAAATAACACTTGCTGAAACAGGGAAGGGACTTCACGTAAAAACGAATCATATTAATTGGGTTACCGCTGATATGATCACAAACGCACTTGTAACCGCAGGGGTTAAAGATGCCGATATATATGTTACGGCCCCATTTGACGTATCAGGAACGGCCGCATTAACCGGTATCTTAAAAGCTTATGAAACAAAGACAGATATTACTATTCCAGAAGGCCAAAAACAAGTGGCCAATGAAGAAGTCATTAAAACAGCGCAGCTTGGGGATCGGATTGGAACAGATAAAGCAACTCAATTAATAACGGAAATTAAACAAGAATTAGCAAAAAATCCGGCAAAAACTCCTGAAGAAATGCAGGCGCTTATTCAGCGGGTTGCCGACAGGCTCGGGATCACATTAACCGATGCGGATTTAAAGAGTCTTGTTGCATTATTTGATCATATGAAGGATGTTCATATTGACTGGGATAAAGTAAAAGACGGATTACAAAATGTAAGAGATAACTTAAATCATGTCATCAACAAAGAGGAAACGAAAAATTTCCTTGAGAAAATACTTGATTTTATCATGAATATAATTAATGCGATTATAGATTTCTTTAAAGGGTTGTTTGCATGAAAAAAGAGGCTGGATTTCAGCCTCTTTTTTAAACCCTTCGCGGTGGAACTTCTTTTATTACGAGCCAGATCATGATAATTGCTACAGCCCAATAAATGATAAATGAAAAAGGAACAAAAATCCGAAAAGCATCCATTAATGCGAAAAAGACGGTCGGCAAGGTAACGGAATAAGCGGATAGTCTCCATAAATGGCGGAAAGAAAGTTTTCTATTCACCGCATTTTGAATAAACAAGCCGATAACCGCTAATACGGTTACACCAATAAATTTCGATGCCGTTGTAAATATATAAAGAATGACCATACTTATCATTATAATAATAGGCAGTAAGTCGGAAAGATCTTTGCTAAACTTAAGTACATCATTTTTCGTAACTTCAATAGTGCCTAACACTGAATAAGGCATTTTGCTTACATTTCCTCCGGCCTTAACAACAAGCTCATTTGGAAGCAATGCAATAACATTCGAATAATTGTTAATGTCACTCATTGAAATCGTTCCTGTAGTATCTAAAATGATCGTTTGATCGTCTTCTGTTTGAATATAAGGCTTTTTTTCGTTAGAAGTTAAATGTCCATTTGATAATTGAAAAGAAGGAATATCTGTTTCTAATGATTGTTTAAATTCTTCAACACCATTTTTTAATGAGAGTGAGAAGATAATTCCAAACGGCAACGTTGTCAAAAACGTAAGAAAAAAGATATAGCCGATGGTTTTACCAATCCCTTGAAAACGAAATTTCACGATATCTTTCGGTGAATACAAACTTAAAATAAGCTGTTTGACGATATTCATTAATTTTTTCTCCTCACTTACACTTGTTGATTACTTTATCATTTTAGCGGAAAATTCATTTGTAAACAATGGATATACAAATGTTCGTTATCATTGTACATAGAAAAGAAAAAAGGTAAAATAATAGAAGAAAAACGACAATCTCATAAGGAGCTTATCTGGTGGATACGTTATATTGGATTTTGATCGCTCTCTCGTTTTTGCTTGCCTTTGTCGCATTGTTTTACCCAATTTTGCCTGGTGTTCTTTTTTTGGCGTTAGGATTTATTTTGTATGGCGTCTTTTATTCATTTACGCCATTTACGATACCGTTTATCATCATTCAGGCGATTTTATTTATTAGCCTTTTCGTCGTCGATTATGTAAGTAATTTGTATGGAGTTAAGAGAAAAGGAGGATCGAAAGCGGCGATTTGGGGAAGTACAATTGGTTTATTAGTCGGACCATTTGTTATTCCTATTGCTGGACTTCTTGTCGGGCCGTTTTTAGGAGCCGTATTGGCAGAGATAATTGTTCATAAAAAATCGTTTCCCGAAGCTTTTCGTGTAGGAATTGGCTCGTTGTTAGGGTTTATTGGAGGAACGATTGTAAAGATTTTTGTTCAGTTAATTATGATCTGCTATTTTTTATGGGTTGTTTTGTGAAATGCCGCTTGCGTAGAAAGGAAGGCGCGTGCTATAGTAAATCTTGCCGAAGAATAAAGGCGTTAATTAGTGATTAATTATTGACAGTATAGCATTGGTTGTGATATAGTAATACTTGTCCATAATTGACACTTAATTATTCCACAGTAGCTCAGTGGTAGAGCTATCGGCTGTTAACCGATCGGTCGCAGGTTCGAGTCCTGCCTGTGGAGCCATATGGCGGTGTAGCTCAGCTGGCTAGAGCGTACGGTTCATACCCGTGAGGTCGGGGGTTCGATTCCCTCCGCCGCTACCATATTGGAACTTAGAAGTGGGAAGTTGGAAATTAGACGAAATGTTTTGCTTCGTTGAATTACAAGAAGTTCCAACCTCTAGACTTCGCATCTAATATTTAGAATATGGCGGTCGTGGCGAAGTGGTTAACGCACCGGATTGTGGTTCCGGCATTCGTGGGTTCGATTCCCATCGGCCGCCCCATTTTCCAATACATAGCATGGACCCTTAGCTCAGTTGGTCAGAGCGGTCGGCTCATAACCGATTGGTCGTAGGTTCGAGTCCTACAGGGTCCACCATACTAGAAATTAGAAGTGTGAAGTTGGAAAGTGGATTTACAACTAAATCCGGAGAAGTATTTTATAGATCTAACTTCTTACCTTTTAATATCTAACATCCAACCCGGAGGTATACCCAAGTCTGGCTGAAGGGATCGGTCTTGAAAACCGACAGGGGTGTAAAAGCCCGCGGGGGTTCGAATCCCTCTACCTCCTCCATTTTAATTTACTTCTTCATATCATCGCGGGGTGGAGCAGTCTGGTAGCTCGTCGGGCTCATAACCCGAAGGTCGCAGGTTCAAATCCTGTCCCCGCAACCAAAATACATATTGGCTCGATAGCTCAGTCGGTAGAGCAACGAGCAAATCATCATGAATTAACGGCGAGTTGTCCCGACGCAACCTGCTACAGAGAGAAAGCTAGTAGAGGAAGGGACAGAGGACTGGTTATTCCTCAGATCAGATTATGCGATATTAATAATGGCTCGATAGCTCAGTCGGTAGAGCAGAGGACTGAAAATCCTCGTGTCGGCGGTTCGATTCCGTCTCGAGCCACCATACATAGCGAAAGATATACCCTCATGGAAAATGAATCCGTGAGGGTTTTGTTTTTAACTTTGCTTTCGTATAAAACAAAAAAGTGGAGCAACGAGCAAAGCTGCGATGAAAAACTGCGAGTTGTCCCGACGCAGCCCGCTACGGAGCGATGCGGGAAGAGGAAGGGACAGAGGACTGAAAATCCTCGTGTCGGCGGTTCGATTCCGTCTCGAGCCACCATACATAATCCAACCCCCTTACAGAAATCCTTTTCTGTGAGGGGGTTTACGTTTGTTTTAACAAATAAAACATAATATGAGGTTTATTCGTTGATAATAACGGTTAAATCTGATAATGTAAGTAATAGAAAGACTTAATAAACTTTATTGTTGCTTAACTCTGGTTTCACTTTCCGGGGGATTCCCTCGGAAATGAAAATAAATTTGATTACATATAGGAGGAGATTAGTATGGCTTTTGAATTACCTGCATTACCTTATGCTGCAAATGCACTTGAACCTCATATTGATGAGCAAACAATGAACATCCACCATGACAGACATCACAAAACTTATGTGGACAATTTAAATGCTGCAATTGAAGGTCAGGCTGAACTAACTAGCAAAAGTATTGAAGAATTAATTTCTAATTTAGATGCAGTACCTGAAAACATTCGCACTGCTGTACGCAACAATGGTGGCGGACATGCAAACCACAGTCTGTTCTGGGAAATCTTAAAGCCAGGTGGGGCAAAAGAGCCAACCGGAGCTCTTGCTGATAAGATCAACAGCAAATTTGGAAGCTTTGATAAATTCAAAGAAGAATTTGCAAATGCTGCAAAAGGCCGCTTCGGTTCTGGATGGGCATGGTTAGTTGTTAACAATGGAGAGCTTGAAGTAACAAGCACACCTAATCAGGATAACCCATTAATGGAAGGGAAAACGCCGATTCTAGGCCTTGACGTTTGGGAACATGCCTATTATTTAAAATACCAAAACAAACGTCCGGACTACATTAACGCATTCTGGAATGTAGTTAACTGGGATGAAGTAGCAAAACGTTACGAAGAAGCAAAATAAAAAGATGTTAAAAATCCGTTGTCTTAAAAAGCAACGGATTTTTTCATGCAATAGTATCCAATTTCAATATATACGAATAGCCCTTTTTTTAATGAGAAAACTACGATTGTATTAAAAAGGGGCGGTTTTAAATGAAAAACGGTAAAAAGCTTGGGAATTTAATATTGACAAAGGATCTTCTTCTTCTTTTAGTCGTGGGGGGGTTATTTTATTTAAGCACTTCATTATCAAACACGTTTGTTAACATTTATCTTTGGAAACAATCCGGTAACCTTGTTGATATTGCTTTATACAATTTGTCGATTGTTGTCGTACAACCTGTTTCATTTTACTTTGCAGGAAAGCTGGCTAAGCGAATAGACAGAGTCATCATCATTCGGATTGGTGTGACCATGTTGTCGATATTCTACATAACCGTCTTGCTGTTGAACCAGCACGCCGATCAATTTATGCTTTTACTTGGCGGGTTGCTTGGACTGGGGCTCGGGTTTTATTGGCTGGCATTTAATGTTTTAACTTTTGAAGTGACAGAACCGGATACGAGGGACTTTTTTAACGGTTATTTAGGTGTTCTTTCCTCATTTTCTGGAATGATTGGCCCATTATGTGCAGGCTTGCTGATTTCAAAAATGAATAAATTTACAGGGTATAATGTGATTTTCAGCTTATCCCTTTTTTTATTCGTTGCCGCGGTACTCACCACCTTTTTTTTAGGCAGGAGAAAAGCGGAGGGAGATTACTGTGTCAAAGAAATTTATAAAGCCCGCCAGGTGAATAAAAATTGGGGAAGAATTTTAAAAGCGCATTTTCTTCAGGGAATGAGGGAAGGAGTCTTTGCTTTCGTTATTATTATCTGGGTGTATACAGCATCGAAAAGCGAAATGGCTCTTGGCACATTCAGTTTTGCGCAGTCCGCCGTTTCTTTTGTTTGTTACTATCTTGCGTCGCGTATCATTACGCCTAAACGCCGGAAAGAAGCTATTTTTCTAGGTGGTTTGCTTCTTTTTATAACCCCTTTTTTATTGCTTTTTAAACTATCGTTTCCATTGCTGATGACTTATGGCATTATTGTTTCATTTGCTTTTCCGATCTTGCTTGTTCCATATGTTTCATTAACATATGATGTCATTGGACGCTCAAAAAATGCCGGGAAGATGCGAATCGAATATGTAGTTGTTCGCGAATTGTATTTGAATGCCGGACGAGTTTTTTCGATTGTCGTATTACTCTTTACGCTGTTGTTTGTAAAAAGTGAGACAGCCATTCCTGTTTTGCTCCCGATCCTCGGGGCTGGCCATTTTTTCATCTATTTTTTTGTCAAACCGATTCATTTATCGAATCCCAAAAATAGAAATGCCATGGAGGAAGTTGCGGAAAATTTAGCAGATGGCGATGGTCGGTCAAACCTGTAATGATATTCTTTTGAATTACTTATGAACCATGTTAAAATTATTTCGGTATAATTTTTTTAAAAACGACACCACTTTAAAAAGTTGGTGTCATCATTTTTCGCAAGGGTGGATGGAATGCAGAAAAAAAAGAAAAAAAGTCATGTTCCGTTTCGGCTAAACGCCTTATTTTTATCCGTTTTTCTTCTTTTTTCAATCCTTATTTTCCGATTAGGATATGTTCAAATTGTAAAAGGGGCTGAATATAAACAAACGTCAGATCAGACGGATAATGTAACGACAAAATTGGATGCGCCGCGTGGTAAAATATACGATAGGGATCACCGGGTAGTTGTAAATAATAAGCCTGTTTATTCGATTACCTATACGCGAATGCAAAATTCGACGGCTGAAGACCGTCTGAAGCTGGCAGAGAAGCTTTCTCACTTTATTCATAAAGATACGAGTGAAGTAACAGAAAGAGATAAAAAAGACTTTTTCATTCTATTGCATAAAAAAGAGGTAGAAAAAAGAATAACTGCGAAAGAAAAAAAGAAATTGAACGATGATCAAATTTACCAGCTGGAATTGGACAGGGTGACCAAAAAAGATCTTGATCAGCTAACTGACCATCAATTAGAAGTGCTTGCGATCAAACGAGAATTGGACGGTGGCTACAGCATGTCGCCGCAAAGGGTAAAAGTGGGCGTTACAGAAAAGGAGATTGCGAGAATCAGCGAACATTTAAAAGAATTGCCAGGAATCGACATAAAGCCTGATGCCCAGAGGGATTACCCGTTTGGCAATTCATTTAAAGGAATTCTCGGACAAGTAAAGCAAATTCCGAAATCAAAAATGGACTATTATTTAGCAAGAGGAAATGATAGAAATGATCTTGTCGGGACTAGCTTTTTAGAAGAACAGTATGAATCGGTGCTAAGAGGAAAAAAATCAAAGATCGAGTATATGACAGATAAAGCAGGAAATCCAATAGGCGATCCGATCGAAAAGAAAGGAGAACGGGGCGATGATTTAGTATTAACCGTTGATATGGATTTCCAAAAGAAAGTCGAAAACATTATTGAAAGTGAACTAAAAGAATCGAAGTCTGGAAGTTTCGCTTATGCTAACAGGGATCTGAAAGAAGCGTATGTCACGGTGATGAATCCGAATACTGGCGAAATCTTGGCGATGGCCGGAAAACAATATGATCCGAAAACCGGACGCTATAAAAATGACCCGTATGGGAATGTTTACGACTCCTTTGCAGCGGGATCGGTTGTTAAAGGGGCAACGGTTTTAGCAGGGCTCCAATCTGGCGTGATCACGCCAAATACGCATTTTTATGATGCCCCATTAAACTTTGGGGATGGACGTGTCATGAAATCCGTAGAGAATATGGGCAGTATCGGACCATTAACGGCCCTTGAGCGGTCATCTAATGTTTATATGTGGAATATTGCGATGAGACTAGCTGGTTATGATTATAGTAAAAAGCGGTTTATCCACGAAAACGTTGAGGGGGCTTTCCGCACGCTCAGAAATACGTATGCCCAGTTTGGTTTAGGTGTTCCAACCGGGATTGATTTACCGTCAGAAGCAACCGGTTACCATACAGGAATCAGCGATGATCTTGCGCAGGCGATGTTTTTTGCAATTGGTCAATTCGATACGTACACACCGCTTCAGCTTGCTCAATATGTCTCAACGATAGCAAACGACGGATACCGGATGCAGCCTCATCTTGTCAAAGAAATAAGAGAACCTTCTGAGGATCCAAATAAACTAGGTAAACTCGTTACACGCATCGAACCGAATGTGTTAAATCGGATTGATATGAAAAAGTCTGATATTGAGCTTGTCCAAAAAGGCTTTAGGTTGGTAATGTCTGGGGCTCACGGGACAGCAGCCCCACGCTTTTCACATAAAAGCTATATGCCTGCGGGTAAATCAGGTACGGCACAGGTTGACATCAAAACAGGAATGGATAACCGAACATTAATTGCGTATGCTCCGTATAAGCATCCGGAAGTTGCCATTTCTGTCGTCGTACCGAACGTTAGAGCAGATACACCGAACTATGAAATTGGTGAAAAAGTATTGGACACTTATTTCGAGATGAAGGATAAGGGTGAACCAACTAAATAAAAAAGCAACAAAAAAGTGCGCTTTAAGCGCACTTTTTTTCATATTGGGGAAAGCTAAAGAGTAAAAAGATGAACGGGTGAAAACGATGAAATTTGTTAACATATCGCTCATTTTGCTGTTTCTGTTTTTATTTCCTTCAGGTGGCGCTTCTAGCGGGAATGAAAAGCTAAACGGGGAAGTGAGAATCAATGGCTCATCAACCGTCTTTCCCATCATGGCAGCTGTTTCAGAGGAGTTTCGCTATCGCTATCCGCTTGTTAAAGCTCCTGTCGGCATTTCCGGGACGGGAGGAGGTTTTGAGAAATTTTTAAAAGGGGAAATTGATATCAGTAGTGCTTCAAGACCGATTAACGAAGAAGAAAAGAAAGTGGCAGCTAAGGCGGGCATTCGTTACACGGAATTTCAAATCGCATATGATGGTTTAACGATCATTGTCAAGAAAGATAACAATTTCATTGATTTTTTAACGCTAGAGGAGTTGCGAAAAATTTTCAGCGAATCGTCTTTCATCAAAACATGGTCTGATATCCGAAAAGGGTGGCCGAAAAAAAAGATCGAAGTGTATAGTCCGGGGGCAGATTCAGGAACGTATCAATATTTCGAAAAAACGGTTCTTCAAAATCACCCGATCAGGCATGACGTGCAATTTTCGGAAGATGATAATGTCCTTGTTCACGGGGTAGCAGCATCCAATTATGCGATCGGCTATTTTGGATATGCGTATTATTCAACAAACCAAAATCGGTTAAAAGCGATTCCAGTTGACAGCGGTTCTGGGCCTGTTTCCCCGAATGCAAAATCGATCAAATCAGGCCAATATTCACCTCTGTCTCGTCCGCTATACATTTATGTAAACAATAAAGCGATCAAGGAACGCAAGGCCGTTTATTCCTATGTGAAATTCGCGATTACATACGGGGGCAAGCTTGCTTCATCAAAAGAAATAGGATATGTGCCGCTCCCAAAGCGCCAATATGAATGCCAATTAAAAAAACTAAAAATGCTGAAACGTTTGTAGTAAAAAGAGGAACCTTTTAAGGTTCCTCAAGTAATTGTGTCAGCGAGTTTTTTATATGTCATTTTACTATTCACTTTATATTTACCGGCCCTGACAGCACCTTCAAGTTTGTGTTTTCGCAAGTATTTTAAGAAGTCATCTCCGTCTTTAATGATTTTATGTTTTTCCAAGAAATCACAAACTTCACTTGTAGCCATTCCTTTAGATACAGTTAATGTCGCTTTTTCGACAGTTTCTTGTTTTGGTTCTTCTTTTTTTTCTGTTGGCTTGGCATTTTTTTCTGGTTGATTTGCTTCAGTATTGGCAGTTGTAGTTACCGTTTTTTGTTTTTCAGTTAAAGCTTTCAGCTCATCATTGGAAATAGCTACTTGATTATGATTTTTTAAGTATTGATCTACTTCTTCGCTAGATAAATTAGCATTATTTTTCGTATCGGATGTATAATAAATAGCTGCAAGAATTCCGGTGGCTACAATGATCCCCGCTGCAAATGCGCGTATTGTCGTACTGTTCATTATAGGATCCCTCTTTAATTATAGTTTAATTATTTTTATCATTAATCATGATCTCATCTTCTAAAATCTTTAGCTTTTTATTTACCTGGTACATTTCCTTCATTAATTGTATCGAGAAATTCTCTAATTGAACTTCCAGGTTATTGCTTTTATCCTTTTTAATAGACACAAGCAATAAAATGACTCCTATTAACAATAGTCCGAAAATTGCGTATTCCATAATATCCTCCTCCAAAAGCATTCTACACTATATCTTTATATCATAGACTTGTCTTTCATAGTATAATTTTCGCCAAATCTCGTCAAAAAATCTATGATTCCTCGCGCTTCCATTCCTTTAAAATCCAATTATTCCAGCAGTTATGTAGATTCCTGTAGATTTTTTGGTTTATTTAGAATATTGCTGTAAAATCGTTGGAAAGCAAACGGTTCCAAAAAATTTACAATGTTAGAAAAGGCAGATACGCTCTATTGTCTACATTTTTCTACATTTTTAGTTTATTGTGAGGAATTCCTATCGATGTTATGATTGCTTCGAATCTCGGAAACAAACAATAATACGTTCTTATGGACGTTAATATATTGATGTAGAGACTAATTAAGAGGTGAAAAAGCTTGATTAACGAGATTGTGAAATTAAAAGAAGAAGGTCTGACTCTTCAGCAAATTGCTGAAAAAATGAATACGACAGTAGGAAAGGTACAGTACAGGTGGAATAAGTACCGGCTGAAAATGAACCATTCAGCTAAACTTGCCGAACTTCCGGAACGCGAGAACGATCAAAAAGAGGAACTTCATGAGAATTTCGAATGGACGATACCCCCCGAATATAATGAGGATGATCTATTTTCAATGGTTCATTCACCTACCGCTATTTTCGCTTATTGGAGTCTATCTGATTCAAAACGACATATGGTTGAACATCATTTCCGCACTCCGTGGCAATCCCTGCCAAAACGTTTGAAAGTTTATGATGTGACTGATATTGAGTTTCACGGGCATAATTCTCATCGCAGTTTTGAAATAGAGTTGCCTGAAATGACGAATAATTGGTTTATAAGAGGGCTTGAGCCGAACCGTTCATACTGTGTTGATCTTGGAACGAAAACGTTTGACGGCAGCTTTTTTACTATTTTACGGTCCAATACAATTGAAACCCCGAGAATCGAAGCCGATAGTTTACAGGCTGAAAAAGTGCTGAATTGGAAATCGGGAAATGTAGCAGAGCCGGAATGGCTTGAAAATTTCTGCAGCTATTCATATTACCAAAAAATTAGATAGGAGTTTACTAGAATGAAAAACGGGTACTTCTCATTTATTTTACATGCTCATCTCCCTTATGTGAGGCACCGGGAGGCCAACCGCCTGGAAGAAAGATGGGTATTTGAAGCAATGACCGAAACCTATATCCCGTTATTATGGGTTCTACAAGAGCAAGAACAACCTGCATGCTTTGGCATTTCATTTTCGCCCCCTGTACTCGAAATGCTTTCTGATCCTGTCGTGCAGCGGAGATATGTTCACTATCTTGAAAACACCGAAGAACTCATTCGGAAAGAAAAGAGTTTGAATCCATCGGGAATGATAGCCGATATCGTTCGATTTTACGAAAAACGCTATAAGAAAATACGAGAGACGTTTTATCAATGGGGGCAAAATTTGATCAATGGCTTTAAGCATTACGAAGCCGAGGGGAAAATTGAATGTTTTACAACGGCAGCGACACACGCTTTTTTGCCTTACATTCAAACAAAAGAAGCATTAAGAGCCCAGATCGTCCATGGAATACTTACGTTTGAAAAACATTTCGGCAAACGGCCGGCCGGTTTCTGGTTGCCTGAGTGTGCCTATACCCCGGGAGTCGATAAAATTTTATTTGAGGAAGGGATTCGTTATACCTTTGTTGATGAACATACGTTAAAAAACGGAAGCCCAAAACCGGACAGGGAAGTGGGGGCACCAGTCTATTCGCCGCATGGAATTGTTTTGTTCCCAAGATGTGAAGCAATCAGCCAGGAAGTTTGGAGTTCGATTACTGGCTATCCTGGTGATTTTGATTACCGTGAATTTTACCGCGATATTGTCTATGACAGGGATTGGGAATATATTAAGCCACACGTTCATCCAGAAGGCTTTCGAACGGATTCCGGATTAAAATACCATCGCATTACCGGACCAACTGAAGAAAAAGCATATTATGTAAGAGAATGGGCGGAAAATAAGGCGAAAATACATGCCGAAGACTTTATTCAAACGATTGAAGAACGTTTGGAAAAGAAGAAGGAAGAATGTTACCCGCCACACCTCATTACGTCTCCGTTTGATGCGGAGTTGTTCGGACATTGGTGGTTTGAAGGACCTGACTTTCTCTCATCCGTTTTAGAAAAAGGAAGAGGACGAATCGAATTTATCACCCCATCTGAATACATTAATCGTCATTACCGCGATCTTGAAACCATTCATGCTGCCTTTTCAACATGGGGTAGGGATGGTTATGGGGATGTTTGGCTGAATGAAAAAAATGCCTGGATGTATCGCCATTTACATAAATGTGAACGGGAGATAATTTCCACGGTTGCCCGCTACTCGACTCAAGAACCACTTAGAAAACGATATATTCAACAAATGATCCGTGAATGGATGCTTGCATCAAGCTCTGACTGGGCGTTTATTGTAGACAATGACAGTGCTACGGCGTATGCCATTAACCGATTTACCGAACATATTGAACGTTTCCATAAAATTTATGAACAACTGAAATCGAACCGTATATCCTCAAGCTTTATCGTAGAGTACGAAAAAGATTATCCATTCTTAGAAACGATTGATACTACTATTTTTCAAACATCACATGATCATTACATTAAGCAACACTATAAAAATTTAAATAGCGATACTGAAAAAATGAATATTGCCATGCTTTCATGGGAATTTCCACCAATGGTCGTCGGAGGGCTTGGCCGGCATGTGTTTGATTTAGCAAAACAGCTTGTCAAACTTGGTGCGAACGTTTATGTCATTACATCGGATGTAGAAGGCTATCCCACTCATGAGATCAATGAGGGGATCCATGTATACCGGGTAAAAGGACTTCAACCGCAAAACGAAAATTTCTTCCATTGGGTTGGAAGCCTCAACTTAGCGATGATGGATCAAGTAAGAAACCTTGCCAAATTAATCCCATTCGATTGTATCCACGCCCACGATTGGCTCGTTAGCGTGGCGGCTAAAGGATTGAAGCAAGAACTTTCCATTCCGCTTATTGCGACCATTCATGCAACCGAACATGGCAGAAATAATGGCATTCATGACCCGCTTCAATTTGAAATTAACCAAAAAGAGTGGGAGCTTATGTTTGAGGCAGATGAAATCATTGTTTGCAGCAACCATATGAAAAATGAATTATGCGAGGTGTTTCAAGTACCTGAAAACAAAGTCACGATCCTACCAAACGGAGTCGATCCAGAACTGTTTAAACCGGAAGCTATACATGACTATAAATACAAACAGCATGGCGAAACACTCGTTTTCTCCGTCGGTCGGATGGTAAAGGAAAAAGGGTTTCAAACGATTATTGAGGCAGCCCATCTATTAAAGAACGAACAAGATACTATTAAATTCGTAATTGCAGGAAAGGGGCCGCTTCTAGAACATTATCGCCGGGCTGTTCACGAACAGCAGCTAAGCGATATCGTCCATTTCATCGGATATGTGTCGGATGAAGAGCGTAACCGCCTTTTAGCAGAATGTGATATTGCGCTATTTCCAAGCCATTATGAACCGTTTGGCATTGTCGCCCTTGAAGGAATGATCGCGGGAAAAGCTACCGTCGTTTCGGAAACAGGCGGATTAAAAGATATTGTGAAACATGAAGAAACCGGGCTGACCATCTATCCGAATGACCCTGCAAGCCTTGCCTCTGCTGTATTAAGGCTGGCGAGAGAGCCCGGTCTAAGGAAAAAGCTTGCTTTAAGCGGAAAACATGTGGCCAAGAACGTGTTTAACTGGGAGCGAATTGCAAAGAAAACATTGAAGCTAATGGAACAAAATACACAAAAAAACAATCACGTAGGGAGCGGTGTATAAATGAAGGGTGTAATTATGGCCGGTGGAAAAGGGACACGTCTTCGCCCATTAACTTGTAATTTGCCAAAGCCAATGGTGCCTATCCTACATAAACCGGTAATGGAGTATAGCATTGAGTTATTAAAGAAATACGGCATTACAGATATTGCTGTAACGGTCCATTATCTTCCGGACGCCATTAAAAATTATTTTGGGGATGGAAGCGAGTTTGGGGTTAACCTTCATTACTTCGAGGAAACCACTCCGCTCGGCACGGCAGGAAGCATAAAAAATGCCGAAGAGTTTTTGGATGAGCGATTTATCGTCATCAGCGGTGACGCTTTAACCGATTTTAATTTACAAAAAGGGATTCAATACCATGAAGAAAAGGAATCCCTCGTCACAATTTTTATGAAACAAGTGGAATCTCCGCTTGAATATGGCGTCATTATGACAAATAAGGATGGACAGATTATCCGGTTTTTAGAAAAGCCAAGCTGGAATGAAGTGTTTAGTGATACAGTAAATACAGGCATTTACGTATTGGAACCGGAAATCTTTAACTATATCGAAAAGGACGTCCCGACGGATTTCAGTAAAGACCTATTCCCGCTTTTAATGAAAGAAGAAAGAGAATTGTACGGATATGAAGCACAAGGATATTGGTCTGATATTGGCAGCCTCCAGCAATATCGGCAATCGCATTATGACATGCTCGATGGAGCCGTCAATATCCCTATTCCGGGCAAGGAATTTAAGCCAGGCGTCTGGGTGGGAAATAACGTGGTCATCGAAGAAGGGGCTAAGCTTGAAAAGCCGGTGCACATTGCAGACGGAACCGTCATCCGAAAGGGTGCGGACGTCAAAAGTTACTCGGTTATTGGGAAAAATAATGTCATCTGCTCAAAATCTTCATTAAAGAAAAGCATTCTATGGCATGATGTGTATGTCGCCGATGAGTGTGAATTAAGGGGAGCAACCATTGCCAATGGTACGTTAGTTGAACAGGGCGCAGCGATGTATGAACATGCAGTGGTAGGAAATCATTGTAAAATAGGAAAGCGTTCAACATTAAAGCCGGAAGTGAAAATATGGCCGGAAAAGGAAATTTACGAAGAAGCACTCGTTCACACGTCTCTTATCTGGGGAAGAAAAGCCACGAAATCATTATTTGGATCAAGAGGAATTACCGGTATCGCCAATGTTGAGATCACGCCTGATTATATTGCAAGGCTGGCATCAGCGTATGGAGCAGTTCTTCCACATGGTTCGACAATTGTGATTGCAAGTGATTCCCATGACTTTTCCATTATGATTAAGCAAGCATTCATTCAAGGCCTTCACTCTTCAGGAATCCATACGCTTGATACAAGCCCAACTGTTGCACCAGTTGTTCGGTATACGATCGTATCCGAAAATTTGCAAGGGGGCGTTTATGTTCGATTTACAAATCGTAAAGGCGAAAAACAGTTGAATGTAGAATTTTATGATTATAAAGGACTTCCGATTCATCCGGATGTTGAGAGAAAAATTGAGAATGCATTCTGGCAGGAAGATTATCGTCGGGCGACGTTTGATCGAATCGGCAAAGGCAGGCGATCAACACATAAAAACGAGGAGTACATCGATTCCATCTTGAATACGATTGATCGCAAAGCGATCCAGCAAACAAAATTCAGGGTTGTCGTTAACTATAATTATCAGCCGTATTTGAGCTTCATCCCTACTTTGTTTAATCGTTTAAATTGCGAAATATTGACCGTTCCGTATGAAACTAAAAATGAGGAAATGGCTAAGCTTGTCCAAGTGACAAATGCCAATCTCGGCATCCTTGTCGGAGAAGAAGCAGAGACGCTAAAGCTGATCACGGAAAAAGGTGAAATGTTAGATGAAGGTACGATGCTATCGTTATACGTACTCGTTGCCTTTTATGGCAGAAAGGCAAAACAAATCACCATTCCGGTATATGGCTCCTCCGCGCTTGATCCACTTGCCGAAAGCTTGAATGGGAAACTCATTCGTACCAAAGCGAATCCTCGGTCCATAATGGAAAGTGATGGCGGGGTGTTTAACTATCAATATGATGCCCAGTATGCATTTACCCATTTACTTGAAATGATGGCCACACAAGAACTCACATTAACAGAAATCGTAGCACTTCTTCCAAACGTCCATATGCTGCAGGAACATGTTCCATGCCCGTGGGATAAGAAAGGGAGGGTCATGAGAAGGCTAATGGAAGACATTCGGGGCAACAATGTTGAGCTCGTTGACGGGATCAAAGTATTTCACCCTGAAGGCGGTTGGACATTGATCTTGCCGGATGTCGAAAAGCCGCTATTTACCGTTTATTCGCATTCTACAGACATTGATCACGCACGGGAAGCGGCGGATCAATATGTCAATAAAATAAGACTTTATCAAAAGGTGTAGACGTACAATGGCTGGAGAGCTCGTTGTAGGAAATGGAAATATTTTAATTAATCTCGACCCTCATTTGCAAATTCGTGATATTTATTTTCCGTATGTCGGGTACCAAAATCATGTTCAAGGATACCCGAACCGTCTGGGAGTCTGGGTGAACGGTTCATTTTCCTGGCTCTCTTCAAATGAATGGGAAATTGATGCGCGTTATCATAAAGATTCACTGATTACGTTCAGTAAAGCGAAAAATGCGAATTTAGGAATCTCTCTTTTAGTGGAAGATGGCGTCCATCAACGGGAAAATATTTTCCTGCGAAAAATTTCCGTCACTAATCACTCGGATGAAAAAAAAGACGTACGTCTTTTTTTTCATCAAGATTTATCGATATATGAAACGGAAATCGGGGATACGGCTTTTTATGACCCTGAGACGGATACGATCATCCATTATAAGAAAAATCGCTACTTTTTGTTTAATGGAGAATTTGAACATACAGGGATTCAACAATATACAACTGGAATTAAACGGTTTCAGCTGGCGGAAGGTACGTGGCGTGATGCGGAAGACGGCCTTCTGCACACGAATCCGATCGCTCAAGGGTCAGTTGACAGTACGTTTTCACTTGAACAATCGATCGGACCTCATGAAACAAAGATTGCTTATTATTGGCTGACGCTGGGAAAGAAAAGAGAAGAAGCGGTTTCTTTAAATTATTATCTAAAGGAGATTGGCCCATCTTTAACACTTGATAAAATTACGGTCTATTGGCGAAAATGGATTCAAAAAGCAAATAGCATTAAAGCGGATTTATCAGAAGATATTATTGATTTATATAAAAGAAGTTTATTAATTGTTAGAACGCAAACGAATCAAAATGGTTTCATTATGGCAGCTAACGATTCGAGGATCCAACATTATAACAGGGATCATTATAGTTACATGTGGCCAAGAGATGGTGCGCTAGTCGCTGCTGCTATGACAAAAGCAGGATATCATCGGATGGTCGAAAATTTCTATCGGCGCTGTGCAGAATTAATTACTGAAGATGGCTACTTGCATCATAAGTACAATCCTGATGGCTCGATCGGTTCAAGCTGGCATCCTTTAGTAGGCAAAGACGGTGAAGTCCAGCTTCCGATTCAAGAGGATGAAACAGCTCTCGTGTTATGGGCGCTCTGGCAAGATTATACGCACACGGAAGACATTGAATTTGCCCAATCCCTTTATCGTTCGTTTGTCCGTCCTGCTGCCCGTTTTCTACTCGATTATTTTGATGACCATTTTGAACTTCCAAAACCGTCTTATGATTTATGGGAAGAACGCAGGGGCATTTTTGCCTTTACGGCAAGCAGCGTTTACGGAGGGCTGATAGCCGCCTATTCATTTGCCGAACTTTTCGGTGAGCAGGAACGAGCATTAAAGTATAAACAAGGAGCCGAACGAATTAAACAGGGGATATCTACACATTTGTATGATTCTGAAATCGGGCGGTTCATCCGTGGAATTTATGTAGATTCATCAGGGAACGTGACAAAAGATTTGACGATTGAAAGTTCATTGTACGGTTTATTTGCTTTCGGTGTATTTAAGCCAGATGATGAGCGCATGATCGCGACGATGAACGCGATCGAAAATGAACTTTCCATCCAAACGGAGATAGGCGGGATCGCGCGCTATTATAACGACTACTATTTTCAACAAACCCATCATATCGAAATCGTTCCGGGAAATCCATGGATCATTTGTACGTTATGGCTGGCTAAATGGAAGATCGCTAAAGCTAAAAAACTATCCGATTTAAAAGAAGCATTGGCTGTTTTTCATTGGGTTGTAAAACATGCTTCTCCGAGCGGGTTATTGCCTGAGCAACTCCATCCGATGACTGGCGAGCCGTTGTCTGTCTCACCGCTTACATGGTCGCACGCAACCTTTGTTGATGTCATTGTAGATTATGTTACCGCATTTGAACGTATTTCTCAAAACACCACTTGATGAAAATAGATGTGTCTGCTATGATAGTAAAGTATGAATTATTTTTGAGATAATCAATTCAACAATGAAGTAAACCATCAATTGGTTAGGTTTGGAGGGAAACAACATGCGTGTAAACATTACTCTTGCTTGCACTGAAACAGGAGATCGCAACTACATTACAACAAAGAACAAGCGTACAAATCCTGAACGTCTTGAGCTTAAGAAGTATTGCCCAAGACTTAAGAAATACACTCTACACCGTGAAACAAAATAAGGAAAAAATGAAGTCGTCTAATCTTTTGATTTAGGCGACTTTTTTATAAGGAGTTTAACGATGGACGACAAAAACATGTTGCGGAAAGATATGAAGCAAAAATTGACGCTGCTGGATCCGGCTATTCGTGAGGAAAAAAATGACCGCATTCAACAACACATCCTTTCACATCCTTACTGGCATGAGGCAAAAGTGGTCGGGTTGACGGTTTCTCGTGGCTTTGAAGTGAATACACGGCCAATTATAGAAGAGGCCTGGACCGAAGAAAAAAAAGTCTGTGTCCCAAAATGTAACCCGAAAACAAGGGAAATGACGTTTTATTCCATTACCTCTTTTTCCGATTTAGAAAACGTCTATATGGATTTATATGAACCGATTATTGATAAGACATTTGCTGTCCGGCCGGAAGAAATCGATTTGATGATCGTTCCAGGTTTGCTTTTTAATGCAAAAGGGTACCGAATTGGGTTTGGCGGCGGTTACTATGATCGTTATTTGGAGTACTATAAAAACAGAACCCTTTCATTAGCATTTGATTTTCAAGTCATCGAACGGCTTCCAATAGAATCGTTTGACAAGCCCGTAAACGGAATTGTAACGGACAAAAGCATTTTCATGGTAGATGACAAATGATAATCATTGTAACCATCGTTCTCGGATTTTTTGTTTACATAGCATACCGGCTTTCTTTTCTGACAGCAGGTGGGGCGATCGCAAGCTGGCTCGTCGGTCTGTTTGTCTGGGTTTCTTTTCAGATCGAAGGAATTGTGCTTCTTTGTCTCTTTTTTATCACATCATCCCTTTTAAGCAAGTTTAAAAAGAAGAAAAAAATGAAGCTAAAAACGATCGAAGATGAGAGCAAAGGGAGAGAAGCAGGCCAGGTTTTTGCAAATGGCGGAGTGGCATTCATAGCGAGCGCCGGCCATTTAATTGTTCCTCATCCTTTTTGGATCGGCTTGCTTGTTGCAAGCCTGGCAGAAGCAACGGCGGATACGTGGGCCTCCGAAATCGGTGTGCTCTCCAGAAGAAAGCCGTTTCATCTTCTTCGTTTGCGACAAGTGGAAAGCGGAATTTCTGGAGCAGTTTCCATTCCTGGTTCTATAGCGGCACTTACGGGCGCCTTTGTAATGGGGGTTGCTGGAACTGAATTTCTTTTTGATCATTGGTGGCCGTTATCTATTTTGTTTACGACAGCCGGCTTTTTCGGAAATATCGTTGATACGTTTCTTGGCGGTTCCGTTCAAGTGGCGTATCGCTGCCCTATTTGTAAAATTGAAACGGAAACGACGATTCATTGTAATCACCCGACAAAACAGATCAAAGGCTATGAATGGTTGACAAATAATGTCGTGAATTTCTTATCGAGCCTGGCAGCGGGGGTTCTTGGAGGAGTGGCGGTTTTATGGATGTGAAACAAAGGAATGACTATACGGGAATTGTCTTGGCTGGAGGATGTTCATCCCGTTTTCCTTTCCATAAAGCGTTCGCTAAACGGGATCGCCAATTTTTTTATGAATATGCTATTTCTGTTCTCGAGCTCTTTACAAAAGATGTCCTCTTGCTCGTTCATCCATCGATTAAAGAGCGAATAACATTTTCAGGGGTGAAGCTAGAAGATGAGGAACCGTATAAAGGACACGGACCATTGGCCGGAATCTATACCGGTATGAAACACTCGAATAGTTCCTGGTATGCTGTTCTTTCTTGTGATATGCCATGTGTTATGGCAGATTTATTTCAGAAGCTTCATTTTGTAAAGGAAAAAAAGAGTAATGTGCAGGCCGTTATACCTGTAACAGATGGCCATATTCATCCGCTTTGTGCGATTTACCATCGAAGCTGTTTTCCCATCATTGAACAATTATTGAAAAAGGGGAAAAGGAGAGTGCGGGATTTGTTGGCGATAATTAATGTAGAGTATGTGAATGCGGGCGATCTGGGGCTAATTGCGACACAATTTCAAAACGTCAACACGATAGAGGATTATCGCACTGTCCTCGGTAGAAACGTTTCGGATTGAATAAAAAACCGTAGCTTAGCAAAAAGTAAAAGCAAGGAGGAATGAAGCGTGAAAATCCTTGTGAAAATAATCTTGTTTTTGATCTTGCTTTTCTACGGTTATCAAATGAGATACCGGTTGCTCAATTTTGTCCTTGGACAAAACATCATTCGCCGTTTTCTCGTAGGAAGAATGATGTCAATGCCGTTTGTACGAAGCCGTTTAATGAAGGAGATGTTTTAAGCGCCGAATGTGATCGTGGCGCTTTTTATTTTTTTTCCGAAGAAGGAAATCAAAAATTTTTAGCGAATATAATTATGTTTAATGTTATAGAGAAAGCAGGGAGAGAAATGGACCATCCAATTAACGGACAGGCGATCATAGACTACATAAAAGAGCTCGTATCTATTCCAAGTCCATCGGGATATACTGAAGAAGCCATTGCATATGTGGCTTCGTTTATGAAAGAAAATAATGTTCCTTTTTACATTAACCATAAAGGCGGACTGGTTGCGACACTAAAAGGTAAAGATGATACGAAACACCGGATGTTAACCGCACATGTTGATACCCTTGGGGCGATGGTTAAAGAAATTAAAGCGAGCGGACGTTTGAAACTAACGGCAATTGGCGGATTCAGGTGGAATACGGTTGAGGGAGAATATTGCAAGATTCATAGCGGAAACGGAAAAACGTATACTGGCACGATCCTCATTCATCAAACAGCTGCCCATGTTTATAAAAATATGGGAGAAGTAAAGCGAAATGATGAAAACATTGAAGTTCGGCTTGATGAAGCAGTGAAATCAAAAGAAGATGTCGAAAAGCTTGGCATTTCCGTCGGTGATTTTGTCTCGTTTGAACCGAGGGTGGAAGTTACCGAAAGCGGCTTTATTAAATCAAGACACCTTGATGATAAGGCTAGTGTCGGTATATTAATGTACCTTATTAAAGTGATACAAGATAGAGAACTAACACTTCCCTTTACGACTCATTTTTTAATTGCGAACAATGAAGAAATCGGATATGGAGGAAATTCGAACATCCCTGAAGAAACCGTTGAATATTTGGCGGTTGATATGGGAGCAATCGGGGATGGGCAGTCAACGGACGAATATAGTGTATCCATCTGTGCGAAAGATTCGAGCGGCCCGTACCATTATAAACTTCGCCAACATCTTGTAAAGCTTGCCAAGGAACATCATATCGATTATCGGGTAGATATTTATCCATTTTATAGCTCGGATGCGTCTAGCGCTGTTCGGGCAGGATTTGATATTGTCCATGGGCTGATCGGACCAGGCATTGATGCATCACATGCCTTTGAGAGAACACATATTCGTTCCATTGAACATACCGCCCGACTGATCTATCATTATTTGCTTTCGAAAATGGCAGGCCAATGAAAAATTACCCTGTTCCGGACGTGGAATAGGGTCGTTTTTTAAGGAAATCTATCGGTCTGATATAATGAATTGGGTGATGATCATGAAAACATTATATGATGTACAACAGTTATTAAAACGCTTTGGGACGATTATTTATACGGGGGATCGACTTGCCGATATCGAAATGATGCAGGACGAAATTACGTTGCTTTTTAAAGAAAAATTAATCGAAGTTCAAGATTATCAAACGGCTATGCTCGTGTTAAAAAGGGAATATCGCAAATCAAGTTATTAGAGATTTTTTTGAACGAAACGATTCTTTGAGGAAAAGGATGGAAGAATGATGGATAAATGGTATGTTGGTGTTGATTTAGGCGGAACAACTATTAAAATGGCGTTTGTATCGGATAATGGAGAAATCATTAAAAAATGGGAGATTCCAACGGATACATCCGATCAAGGAAAAAATATTACAAAACAAATAGCGGAAAGTATTGATTTTCAATTAAAAGAACTGAATGAGCCGAAAGCGCGCGTATCAGGAATCGGTATGGGGGCACCTGGCTTTATCGACATGTCCCGCGGATTTATTTATCATGCAGTAAATATCGGCTGGAGGGACTTTCCGCTTAAAAATACACTGGAAAAAGAAACAGGGCTTCC
Organism: Fictibacillus sp. Mic-4; assembly: GCF_049843615.1. NCBI lineage: Bacteria > Bacillati > Bacillota > Bacilli > Caryophanales > Fictibacillaceae > Fictibacillus > Fictibacillus sp. Mic-4. Next base: position 199,178 of record NZ_JBBHZM010000002.1, read on the forward strand.
TGTCGCCGTAGACAATGATGCCAATATCGCCGCGCTTGGTGAAATGTGGAGAGGAGCAGGAGAAGCTGCCCGTGATTTACTATGTATAACGCTCGGCACTGGAGTTGGAGGGGGCATTATCGTTAACGGCCAAATTGTTCACGGAAAAAGCGGCACGGCGGGGGAAATCGGCCATATTACCGTCATTCATAAAGATGGAGTGCCATGTAATTGTGGAAAATCAGGCTGTCTGGAAACCGTCGCTTCTGCTACTGGCATCGTGCGGTTGGCGAAGGAAGGATTAATTCGATATCCACATTCCAGTCTTGGGGAACTGCAGCATAAACAGGGAAGGTTAACTGCAAAAGACATTATTGAAGCAGCCGAAAAACAAGACGAGCTGTCCCTTAATGTACTGGAAACTGTAGGTTTTTATTTAGGCCAGGCGATAGCTGGTCTTTGCAATGCCTTTAATCCAGGTAAAGTCATTATCGGAGGAGGGGTTTCTAAAGCAGGAAAAACACTTCTAGATCCTGTTAAAAAACATTTTGACACATTTGCGCTCCCGCTTGTTGCAAAAGATGCAGATTTTGCCATTGCCACTCTAGGGAATGACGCCGGAGTTATTGGCGGAGCCTGGATTGCGAAACAGCAATTTAATTAAGAAACTAGCGGTTGGCAGGGTATAGCATCTACATGTAATAAAAGGGAAGATGTCTTGCCTGACGCTTCATAGACGCAGCATTTCTTTTTTCTCATACAAATGTTTCCCTTACATAAATTGAAAGTAGAGCGAAGTATGGAGGGAAAACAATGATTATTCAAGTGAGAAAAGGAGATACACTTTCCTATTACAGTATGTTGTTTCACGTACCGCTGCCAATCATTGAGGATTCAAATGAAATCGGAAGTACTTCTCTTCAAATTGGTCAAAAGCTTCACATTCCGGGATATACTATCGTTCGACATCATATCAGTAAAGGCGAGACACTATATTCAATTGCAAAACAATATCAAGTGCCGCTGGATAGCTTATGCCTTTTAAATCCGCTTGTTGATCCAATGACACTAATAGAAGGCCAGGCTATCGATATTCCGAGGCAAATTACAGGTCGGAGCATTATTGGGAAAAAAGAGTATGATTACTCGACATTGCGAGATGATGTAAAGCTTCTTCAAGAAATTTATCCATTTGTGAAGATAAACACATTTGGCTATTCTGTAATGGGGAAAGAGCTTATTCAACTAAAGTGGGGAAGAGGAAAGAAGAAAGTCCACATTAACGCTTCATTTCATGCGAATGAATGGATTACAACTGCCATCTTGATGCTTTTTATAAATGATTACTTATTAAATTTGACAACGAGCGCCTCGATCCTCGGTGTCAATATCCTTGATTTGTATAAAAATACGACACTTTCCGTTGTTCCGATGGTTGATCCGGATGGCGTTGATCTAGTCCTTCACGGCCCGCCTAAAGTTGAGCCATATCATCATTTAGTCATGGAATTAAATAAAGGGGATTCGGATTATTCAAGTTGGAAAGCCAATATAAGGGGTGTTGATTTAAATAATCAATTTCCGGCCAGATGGGAAATTGAAAAAGCTAGAAAACCTAAAAATCCAGGACCGAGGGATTATCCCGGGGATTTCCCACTATCGGAACCGGAAGCAAAAGCGATGGCGGAATTAACAAAAATGGAAACGTTTGATCGAGTGATTGCCCTTCATACTCAGGGAAAAGAGATTTATTGGGGATTTGAGCGAGCAGAGCCACCAGAATCAAAAGAAATTGTTGATGAATTTTCTAAATGGAGCGGTTATAAAGCAATTCAATATTTGGATAGTTATGCAGGCTATAAAGACTGGTTTATTCAAGAGTGGAGAAAACCGGGATTTACAGTTGAGCTTGGAAAAGGGGTTAACCCCCTTCCATTGAGTCAATTTGACGAGATCTATAAAGATACGATCGGCATTTTTCTTGCCAGTTTATATATGTAAAGAAAAAATCATCAATGAAACAGGATTCATTGATGATTTTTTCTTAAAATCGCGTTCATTAACCTACGCCGGTTCCACCGTGGAATACATCCCAGATGGTCATAACTGTAAACCATCCGAAAACAGCGAATGTCAGAAAAGAAAATGCTGCCGCCAATAAATTTTTCCCTTTAAGAGATCGGAGAATACCGAATAAAGCTAAAATAGTAACTAGAGCAAAAATGATGCCTAATCCCATTTTAATGTCCCCCTTATTTGAATGGATTCATTATGTAAAAATCAGACGGGTATCATCTTGTATCATTTTACTTGTTTTTATACATTTTGTCGAGAGAGCATTTATGTTGAAATAAAAACAATTTGAATATTGTATGCTTTCGCAAAACGATGAATTAATTCGCGTTCTTGTTGAGCTATAAAATAAATCGGTTCGCCAGTATGGTCTATCGCGAGTAAATGTTCTTCAATTTGAAATAAGGCCATTTGAATATCAATATCACTTCCAGCAATAATTGAAAAAGGGACCGTCATATTTTCATATAAGTAGTATTTCTCTTTCGCAGAAAAAAATCCATAATCGTAAAAACGAGCGGTAATTGAAGGTGATTCGAGTGCGATTAAAGAAAAGACTTCTTCTGAATTGCCTGCAGACAGCTTTCGGGCTTCATACTCTGATGAAACGACCACGAATTGTCCATCAAAATCTAAAATATGTTCATCTTGGGCCATTTCTGGCTTTGCTTCAACGCCATAACAAATATTCAACGCCTACCCCTCCGTTTCTCTTACAATTTAGTGTAAAATATATAAAGAATAATGACAATGGAGGAGTTAATTATGGAATGGAAACGTTTTGTCGTTGGACCTGTGCAAGAAAATACATACATTTTACATAACAATAAAAAAGAAGCATTGATTTTTGATCCTGGAGCTAATGGAAAAAAGATTAATCAATGGATCGAAGAAAAGGAATTAAAGCCACTGGCAATTTTGCTGACCCATGCCCATTTTGACCATATTGGTGCGCTAGAAGAGGTTAGAAGGAAATGGAACGTTCCGGTTTATGTTCATCAAAATGAAGAAGATTGGCTTGAGAATCCGAAGAAAAATGGTTCCGCATATTTTATGCAAGAAATAACAGCCCGTAAAGCGGACCACCTGATTAATGGGGAAGGAGAACTCGTATTCAGTTCATTCCGCCTTAATGTATTTGAAACACCGGGGCATTCACCGGGAAGCGTTTCTTATTATGTAAAGGACGTAGGGCTTATATTTAGCGGTGATGCCCTTTTTGCCGGAAGTATCGGGCGAACGGATTTATATGGTGGAGATCAAAAAACCCTTTTAAAAAGCATACACGAGAAACTCTTAAGTTTACCTGAGGAGACGGTTGTTCTCTCCGGACACGGACCGGAAACCACAATCGAAAGAGAGATGGATATAAACCCTTTTCTGAGCGGTTTTTAACATGTTGGACATCATTAGACGGGAAATCGAGAGGTCACCCCATTTTGCTATAAATTATGAGCAATATATGAACCTCGTTCTTTATCATCCAGAAAAAGGGTATTACAATCGCGAACAACAAAAAATCGGAAGAAACGGGGATTTTTACACGTCTAGTAGCCTATCGGATCTATTTGGAATGGTCTGGGCGAACTGGTTTTATGAATCGATAAAACGTAACGATTTAAAGCCGATCATTTGCGAAATCGGGGCTGGTAATGGAAGTTTTGCTAAAAGCATGTTAGAGGAATTGAAAAAAACACATCCCGATTTTTATCATGAAGTTGAATATTTGATTATTGAAGCAAGCCCTTATCATCGGGGGAAAATAACCGATTGTTTAAGAAATGAGCCTGTCTCTATTTTCTCTTCAATAGAGGAATGCCAGAGTAAGGTTCCTGATTTTTGCGGCGTCATTTTTTGCAATGAACTGCTTGACGCGCTTCCCGTCCGGGTTGTGGAACAATCAAAGTCTATGTTATATGAAATGGTTGTCACATTAAATGAACGTAGTAAGCTTTCAGAAAAAAAAGTTGTATGCAAGGACGAGAATGTTATTTCGTGGATTGAAAAATATGTAGGAAGATTAAATCAGGGGCAACGGATAGAAATCCCTTTGAAAATGACAGAGTGGCTGTTAAATCTATACGGATGGATCAAACAGGCGGTCATTGTTTTTGTCGACTATGGCTACACTCGCTCGCAATGGAAAGAGCCTATTTTACAATCGGGCAGTTTAAGAGGCTATATGGCGCATCAAATGATTTCGGATCCCATTCTTTATCCGGGAGAAATGGATTTGACTTCACATGTTCATTGGGATGCTGTGAAAATGATCGGAAGGGAACATGGTGCAAATTGCAAGATGTTTCAGTCACAAGGGATGTTTCTTCTTGAAAACGGCATACTGAATCACCTTCAAGAAACTATAAATACAGATCCATTTTCAAAAGAGCATAAACAAAACCGGGCAATCCGTTCACTTGTTTTAAGTTCCATGGCGGACCAATTTCAAGTGATGATTCAAAAAAAGACGGTAACTTGAGGTTACCGTCTCAGCTTGTAGACAAAGTCCATAATGTGGACTATGTCTACAAGCTTTTTTTATAATTAAAGTAGAATTTTCTTTGTGGGGGTTAGGTAGATGTTATCAAAGCGAGAGGAG